>JAUZNX010000007.1 GCA_030706745.1 Bacteroidota bacterium | reverse complement strand
GTGGAACCCGTGATCGTAGATGCCATACTTGGCGCCCGCGATCTCGCAGTTCTCGATACGGATATGGTTGATCGGTGTCGTGTCACGAACACCGGCAGAGTACAACTGGAAGTTGTGCTCGTTGTAGATACGGATGACCGCATCCGAATCGCGCGAAATGCCGTAGCACAGCGATTTGGTTGGAGCTGTGATCGGCACGCGGATGGAATCGACCTGCATCAAGCCGTTGCCGATGAGGCGAAGGTCCTTGAGCGTGATGTTGCTCGCGCCGTTCTCGATCGAGAAGATACCACCGACAGCAGTCGAGGAATCGACGATCGTCATCGTGCGCTTGTTCGGTTCGGCAACCAGTTGGTCCGGTGCGCCAATGCCGAGCGGGTTATACCCCTCGATCGTGACGTATCCACCGAACGGAGCCGATACGATCGCGGCAGATGCGCCGACGCCTGTTACGTAATCACCGAAGTAGAAGCAGAACGGACGGCTGCCCGTAAAGAGGATCCGTGGCTGAACGCCCGGCTTCGGAGTGATCGTCAGACGAGCCGTATCGGCAAGACCGCGGATCTTTGTGAAGTCCAGCGCGCCGTTGGCATCACTGACCTTATAGGTCCCGTTCTCCGTGTAGTTGTTATCGGCGAGCAGCAGGCGAACATTGCCGCCGACTCCGCGATAGATCAGCGAGTCGACTGCGGCATGCAGTGTTTGGAACCGCTGGCCAACGCCCACATAGATATCGCCCTTCAACCGGTCGATGATCGAGAACGAACCGCAGGCGGTGTCGTTCGATCGATCGCCGTCGTTGTTCAAACGTGCGATCGCACAGATGTTATAACATCCCGGCGGGATCTTCGAAATATCCCAGCCACCCTGAACGGTCGGGAAGAAGAACGGCACCTGCACGTTATCAATATTGAGCTCCGGAATGCTCGAGTCGGCGCGGAAGACGAGCTGACCGTCCGAACACCGGCGGATCTCGACTCGGGCCGGTACGTTGAACTCACCCGGAGCCGCTCCGACCGAACGGAAGTACGCACCGGGCTTCCATGACGTGTAGTACGGCTTCTCTTCATCCTGCTGCGGATTGAAGACCGATATGGCCTGCACATCATCGCCGTATGCAACCGTGAAGGTACCCTTGGTCGTATCGTCAGCATGCAACTGGTCGGTTGGCCAGATCGCAATGCCCCAGCAGGTATCAACGCCATTGAGTTGCGGGGTGAAGTTGTTGAACGTCACATTCGAATCGACGCCCTGCGGCCAGTTGCCGATGATCACAGTGTCGCGATAGACGACGGCTCCGCTCTTATCCTTGATGGCAGCCGTCACCGGAATATTCGTTTCGGGGCTGGTATTCGAGCCGATGTTCTTGAACCGAATGCTTACGCTGGCCGGGAAGGCTACAGGGGTCCGAGATCCCGTCGGGAAGCTCGTCACCGTGATCGCCTTGATATCGTGTGGTGGCGAACAGATCCATTCGTCGATCGTGAGATTGTCCGACGGGGCCTGATCCGCCGTTGGCGTCAGACCGAATACCGTTGCCGTGTCCTCATAGATATTCCATGAGCCGGGGGCCGGACCTGTCGTATACGATGACGTGGGACTGTTGAATACGATCAGCTTCGAAGCAAACGAGCTTGGAAGATTTGCTGCCGTTATCACCGAGTCATACGTGTAGATATAGTTCGACGCACCGAGGATCGTCGTACGGAACCGCACGGTGAGCTGGGTCGGAATATTCGTCCCCTGATTTGTGATCTGGACCGTCGGGTAAAGCTGCGTGCTCGGCTGATAGTATGGAGTCGCTGGCCTGGTACCCGTCGGGCTTTGGCTCATGTAGCAGAAGTCTGCCGAAAAATCAGATGGCCAAGCGATGAAGATCATGAGGCTCGAGGTCGGCATATCCTGATTACAGTTGCCAAGATATGGTGCACCATAACCCGGGTATGGGCTGTACGTGATACGCTGTCCGAGTGCGTTGAGCGTGTACTGTCCAACACCAGAACTATACGCCCAGATCGGGGCGCCGAGCACCTGCGTGCCGTTATTATAAGACTGGTTTGGATTATTGAAATTGATCATCATGTACTGGCCGCCGGTCTCTTTGATACCGGTCTCAGCACCATCGTACTCATAGTGATATGAGCCGCTGACAGCACCATAACCAAAACCGTAGCTGTTGTTGCGCGATCCGATTTGGGGCGCATAATTGAATTGGAATTTGGAGATTCCATTCTCGAAAAAGACGACCTGATGGCTCTCTTCAAGCGTTCCGTCGCCAGTGAAGATGTACCTGTAATATGAGTGATTATGCAGCGTCTCGACGACGAGCTGGCGATTCGGAGCTGTCCCAAGCACAGCCCACTGAATTTGCGCGGCGGAGCCTCCGGGGCAATAGGCGTTATAGTTAAGGTACTCCATTGCGGCGGCTTTATAGTTCGGATAATAATAGCCGCTCTGGTTATACATGAAATCGTACGGCGCATCGTAGGCACTGGAGATCTGTCCATTGCCATAATCGTAATGGTAGCCGTAATTATAGCCATCCTCAAAGTCGTATGGCTGGCCGACATAAGTCTGGCTCAGGATAACAGATCCGCATCCGTTGACGACGAAACTATTACTACTGGTATACGTCGTGTTTAAGAAGCGGAAGGAGAATGGGAACGGCTGTGCGCTCGACATATTGTAGTAGTAACTCGGGAGTCCCGAGAGCACCGTACCCGATGCGAGCGGTTGCCAGCTACTGCCCGAACCAGTCGTGGTCCGCAGCAGATACTGGTTCATAGTATATGGCTGTGCCTGCGCGAGCCTTGGCGGAAGGATCGCGCTAAAAAGCAACACAGCCAGGAAGAAAATGTAGAGTTTCCTCATAGCGTAAATTAAGGTTTAATTGTAAATGAAGACGGTGCTATCGTAACAACTGGATGCAACTGCGACGGCAACGATCTGGAATCACATAGCTCGAAAATTCGAGCGATATAATCCAAGCCTGAATTCTAAGTCATACTTGGGAAGAATGACACAGATTTTTCGGCCATACCGTTCCGACACCTGAGAAGTGCCAAAAGTTACATCGAATTCTCAGAACGATTCGAATAATCCTAGGATAATCCATGGGAGGTTGTTCGTTTTGATTGTATACGGCCGTGATAGTTGAAAAAGGACGAATAACTGCTACTATATTATAACAATGGCTATGAAAGAAAATAATGATTGAATGCAGCTGCATAGTGCACTTCCAAATCTTCATCCAGTCACAAAGTCAGACTTCACGCGGCATGCTGTAATTGAGCAGGTCGAAGCGTGAATCATTCCTCATCTCGGATGCTTTCACACCAGCGATGAAACATAGATGCGTCCGGAATGGGCTTTGTGCTTGCAGTGGCATGTAGTTTATCCGACGCCATTTGTACCATGAGGCGCAGGTGCATCTTCAGTTGACCTGAACTCGGTAACGAAGTGATCGCAAGTTATCTCTGGCCCGTTAACATATTGGCACGGTTGATCGAGATTGGTTACTCCTCCAGCTTGATGAGCCTTTATTATGAGAGCAAGGAAGCTCTCTCCACTAAAAGATGACCGTTGGTCCTCTGTTATTCATAGCGATTGGCGGGATGCTTCTGAGCATCCTGATGGGACGTGCTACAGCGCGTCTGTGGCTGATAGTCACACTGGCAAGTGTGATTGTAGGACTCGCGGCGAGCATAATAGTGCTCGGGGGTAGTGTTGTATGGGAATGGCGTAGCGCTTTTCCGTTGGGTGGAGAACCAGTGCATCTTCGACTGGATGCTCTTAGCGCATTCTTTCTAATATTGTTATGCGTGGTCGGTGGGGCAGGGGCTATTTATGCGCATGAATATTGGTCGAAGGTCGCGCATCCGCGCTCCGTTCGGTCTGGTCGCGTCTGGTGGAGTGTAATGCTATTGAGCCTTGGAGGAGTACTGCTCGTCTCCAATGGCCTGCATTTTCTCATCGCGTGGGAGTTGTTCACGGTCGCGGCTTATTTTTTAGTTACACTCGATCGTCAGCGGAGCGAAGTTCGTGCTGCGGGTTGGCTGTATCTCGGCGCGTCGCATGTGGCGATGCTTTGCCTGTTCGCATTCTTCACGATGCTTGCGGTGCGCACCGGAAGTTGGGAGCTTGGATCAATGCGCGACCGCATGGACCTCGCGCCATTGTTTTGGCTGGCACTCGTTGCGTTCGGACTGAAGGCCGGCATGTTTCCGCTCCATGTTTGGCTGCCATCGGCTCATGCCAATGCACCGAGCCATATTTCTGCCATGCTTTCGGGCGTGACGCTCAAAATTGGCATATACGGGCTTGTGCGATTTAGCGGTTGGTTACCGGTCCCGCCAGAGGCCGGATGGGTGGTGGCATTTCTTGGCGTGACCAGCGCGGTGCTCGGGGTTGCGTTTGCACTTGGTCAACATGACCTCAAGCGCCTGCTTGCTTATCATAGTGTTGAGAACATTGGCATCATCTTGATTGGGCTTGGCTTCGCGATCCTCGCGACGGGACAATCGAATGCAAGTTGGGGCCAACTGGCATTAGCAGGTGCGCTTCTGCACGTGTGGAATCACGGGCTGTTCAAATCACTGCTGTTCTTATCCGCTGGCTCGACGGTGCACGCGACAGGGACACGCGAAATGAGCAGGCTCGGTGGATTGTGGCGAATGATGCCGTGGACAGCGTCGCTGTTTGGTCTCGGCGCCGTCGCGATTTCCGGACTGCCGCCGTTGAACGGCTTCGTGAGCGAATGGCTCATTTATCTCGGATTGTTCGATGCCACTCTGGCTCGTGGGCCATCGGCTTGGGCCGCGATACCGGCGGCGATTCTCCTCGGCATGACGGCTGCGCTGGCACTCGCATGTTTTGCGAAAGTATGTGGGGTGGTATTTCTGGGCGCACCGCGTTCTCAAGCGGCGGCGAACGCTCACGAAAGTGGGCCGGGGATGCGCTGGTCAATGGTGTTGCTGGGCGCGGCGTGCGTGGCAATTGGAATTGCACCGGTTGTGTTTTGGCCGGGGGTGGTGCGGGCGGTGGACGTTTGGAATCCCGCTTGGGCTGGGGCAGTGACGCCTGTGGCGTTATCGACGCTTGGCCTGTTTCACATCGCGCTCGCGATGGTCGCGCTCCTGGCGGCGGTCTGGCTTTGGCGACGCGTGCGATGCGGAATTTTTAGGCGTGCACTGACCTGGGATTGTGGTTATGCTCTTCCGACGTCGAGGATGCAATACACCGCTGGTTCATTTGCCAGTATCATCACCGAGTGGTTTGCATGGATTCTCCAGCCAATACGGCACGAACATCGGCCTGAAGGGATCTTCCCGCATAACGCGAGCTTCGCTACGCATACCCCGGATACCGTGCTCGAATACATTGTCTCGCCCGTGGGCAACCTGGTGATGCGCATCTCCACCGCAGCACGCAGTCTGCAGCACGGACGCCTGCAATTTTACCTGTTATACTTACTTATCGGTCTGGCGGCGCTGGCAATTGTGGTCCTGCTTGGGGGTGGCCAATGACAGCGCAAATTCACAAACCATGTATCTGAACCTCATCCAAATTGCTGAGTCATTCGGAGTTTCCGAGGCCGTCGTTGACGGCTGGATTCGGCACGAAGGGTTGCCTCACACACCGGATCGGGGCCGGCTATTATTCGATCGCGCCCAGGTGGCGGATTGGGCGGCCAAACGTGGACTCGCCGCGAAAGCGGGTTTTCTGGCACCTGAAACCTCCTCACTGGGGACGCGTTTGCGACTCGGGACCCTACTGCGCACTGGTGGTATCTGGCGGGATATACCGGCAGTGGAGGTGCAGGCGGTGTTCGAGCGAGTCGTCACCACCTTGCCCGGAGCGACTCCACCCGTCCGGCAACTGCTCGTTCAGCGGGTGCGCTTGAAAGGTGGCGTGACAATCGCGCCCGTTGGTGGTGGATTTGCTTTGCCGCATCTGAGCGAACGAATCACCCTTGGCCGCGAATCCGGCACAGTGGCGTTCATTTTCTTGCGCGATGCACTCCCTGCTGCCGACGCGTCTCCTGATGGCGTGCCGATTACGCGGCTGTGTTTCTTCATTGCACCCTCGCCGCGCGGACACCTTGATCTCCTGGGACGATTGAGTCGTGGATTGACTCGAGGGCCGTTGCGCGAACTGATCCTCAAGGGCGCATCCGACAATGAGATTCTCCAGGCGGTGGACACACTGGATGCGTCGATCGACTCATTAGCTTCAGCGTAATAGGATGCACGCACTGATTCCCATGCTCGGTATCGTCCTGCGACTCGCAGTATGGTTGTTGTTGGCGCCGTTGCTACCAGGCATTATCAATAAGGTGAAAGCGTGGGTTGCGGGCCGCCGAGGACCACCGGTATTCCAGTTGTACTACGATCTCGCGAAGCTATGGCGTAAAGGTGTGGTGATGAGCAGTCTTGCATCGCCGGGTTTCATCGCCGGACCTGCGATAGCATGGGTGGCATTGATCGGAGCAGCAATGCTAATGCCACTTGGGCCAGTGGGATGCGCAGTTAGCTTCCCCGGCGATGTGCTATTGCTGATCTACCTATTAGCGCTTGCGCGATTTTGCACGGTTTGGGCTGCGATGGAAACCGGCTCGGCCTTCGAAGGCATGGGTGCCGTGAGAGAGGTCAGCTATGCGGTGCTTGCGGAAGTTGCTATCATCGCAGCGGTGCTATCACTAAGCGTCGAGACCGGAAGTGTTACGCTGGTCACAATGCTATCGCCCTCGCTCGGTGCAGGAGCGGTTTTGTTGGCGGCAGGAATATTCACCGTGTTACTTGCGGAGAATTGTCGCGTGCCATTCGATGACCCCAACACGCATCTCGAATTGACGATGATCCACGAAGTCATGGTGCTCGATCACAGTGGGCCACCGCTCGCTGTCGTATTACACGGCGCATCCATCAAACTTCTTCTCTTTACGGTGCTGCTCGTTCAAGCGGTGTTGCCGATGCGTGAGTTCACAGTGCTCGGTGCGGTCGGGGTTTTGGCGGCGGGTGTTTTGGTGGTAACGGTCAGCGTGGGCTTCATAGAGTCTTTGCTCGCAAGGCTCGCGTTTCGCCGCGTGCCGCTCCTGCTCACAACGGCAATTCTGTTCTGTTTATTCGCGCTGCTGGTTGCATGGAAAGGCGGTGTTGAATGAGCAACGGAACGTGGATGATCGGTCATCCAGATCTGAATCTCCTGATCGGCCTGGCGATGGGGTTAAATTTGCTCGCGCTCGGCAGCAGCCGGTTGCCATCGATGATCCGCTCCATGTCCGTGCAAGGGATGTTGCTGGGGCTCATGCCGCTCCTGTTGGAGGCCGGCAATCTCGACTGGCGAATATTCTTGGTCGCACTGGCCACGATCGTTGGTAAGGGCTTCGTAATTCCCGGTCTGTTGCGGCGCGCGATGCGAGCCGCGAACATCGAGCGCGATATCCAACCGTTTCTCGGTTATGTGCCATCACTGTTGCTCGGCGCCGCTGGGACGATCGCGGCGGTGGCGCTCGCGCGTGCACTACCGCTGTTGCCGGAACATTCGGGGTCACTTCTGGTGCCCGGAGCGATTGCCTCAGTATTGACTGGTTTCATTTTGATGATTGGCAGGGTTCGTGCCATCTCGCAAGTCTGCGGATACCTAATTCTGGAAAATGGCATTTATCTATTCGGTCTGCTGCTCATTCACTCGACTCCGTTGCTGGTTGAGTCCGGGATCTTACTGGATCTCACGGTGGGTGTGTTCATTATCGGCCTCATTGTTGACCGCATCCAGCGTGCGTTCGATTCATTGGACACCCGCAAACTTAACACGCTCCGCGAATGAGCAATCTCTTACTCATCATCGTGCCGTTGGCTGGAGCAGCCGTCGCCGCCGTGTGGCCGGACAACCGGACCCGGCCCTGGCTGCTGCCGGTCTTTGGCATTGCGCATGTCGTGTTGACGTTTTGGTTATTCATCGATCCACCGCCGGTTGCTCCGGGCGACTGGTTCGGCTTCGATCCGCTCGCGCGGGCGATGTTGCCGGTCGTCTCATTGCTGTTCCTGGTCTGTGCCGCTTATGGCGCCTCATATCTTCGTATCCGTTCGGAACGACCCAACCGTGTGTTTGTGGCATTGTTGCTGGCCATCCTTGGATTGCTTAGTGCCGGGCATCAGGCCCGGCATTTGGGACTACTCTGGATTACCACCGAAGCGGTGACGCTTGCTACCGTTCCACTCCTGCATTTCAACGGCACACCTCGTGCCTTCGAAGCGACCTGGAAATATTTGCTGGTGGGCGGCACGGGCATCGCGCTCTCCCTACTCGGTTCTTTCTGTCTTGGCTACGCTTCCTTGCACGGCGGCGGCGAGGGCAATTTGACATTTGCCGCGCTGACTGCTCAAGGTGCTGGGTTGTCGCGTCCGTGGGTCCTGACCGCATGGGTGCTGCTGCTTGTGGGTTACGGAACGAAGATGGGACTCGCACCGATGCACACATGGAAGCCCGACGCCTACGGCGAAGCGCCCAGCATTGTCGGCGCAATTCTCGCTGGTGGCGTCACCACCGTCGCATTCACCGCCATTTTGCGCGTACGCGCGGTCGTTGGCGCGGCGGGAGAAGGTCCGATCGCTGACCGGACCTTGCTCATCATCGGATTGTTTTCGATGCTGGTGGCAGCATTGTTCTTGTTGGGCACCCGCGATTTCAAACGGATGCTGGCCTATTCGAGCGTGGAACATATGGGCATTCTGAGTATCGGCGCGGCGCTCGGCCCTGCGGGCGTAGCCGCCGCACTGTTTCATGTATGGAGTAACGGCCTGACGAAGGGCGCGTTGTTTCTGAGTGCGGGCAACATCCGGCGCGCGGCTGGATCGCCCTCAATGGATGACGTGCGAGGCATATCTATACTCACGCCACGTTCGGCAGCTATCTTTGTCACCGGCATGTTTGCAGTAACAGCCTTGCCGCCGTTCGCTCCATTCTTCAGTGAGTTGTTAGTGCTGCGGGCTGCACTCGCTTCCGGGCAAGGAGTTGCTACCGTGGTGTTTCTCAGTTGCCTGTTACTCGCGTTCTTCGGAATGACCCGCGTGGTCTTTGCCATCGTCGATGGACGCCCGAGCCCCGCAACGCGCTCGAATGCAGAACGTTTCGTCGAAACCGCCGGTGTAATTGCACCGCCGCTCGCGCTGCTCGGATTATCCTTGTGGCTCGGACTTTTTACGCCGCAGATTTTGCGCGAGGCTTGGCGAGCAGCCGTCGCCCAACTTTTCCCAATACCATGAGCGCTTCCACACCATTTGCCTTAGGGGCTAATGCTACCAGCCTTCCATGGGAAAAAGTCCCCGTCTGGCAGCCAGAGGAATTTGTACGCACGACAGCATACGAACTGGCGCGCGGCGCACGCTTGTGTGCATGGTTCGGCGTGACCGAAGGCTCAGCAACGCGTCTCGTTGCAGTGCTTGCGTTCGATGTTGATAACACGCTTGCCGTCGCTCGGAGTACGCCGTTCACGGGTGGGTACCCCTCACTAACTATGTCGCACCCGCAGGCTCATTTGTTTGAACGCGAAGTCTGGGAGCAACACGGTCTTATTCCGGAAGGGCATCCATGGCTCAGGCTTGTCCGCGAGACTAATGGGAACGCACCGGCAAACGGAGAATTTTTTCGAGTCGACGGTCCTGAAATACACGAAGTTGCTGTTGGCCCGATCCATGCGGGTGTCATCGAACCGGGCCACTTTCGATTTCAGTGCAATGGAGAAGAAGTGCTGCACTTGGAAATCGCGCTCGGTTACCAGCATCGTGGGGTAGAGGAGGCCCTGACTGGCGGTCCGCATCTTTCGACTATGAGCCAGATCGAGACGGTGGCAGGGGATACCACTATCGCCCATTCGACTGGATACGCGTCCATACTAGAATCGCTCGCAGGGATCGAAGCTCCGTTGCGTGGGCAGTGGCTTCGAGCAATTGCTCTCGAACTCGAACGAATGGCCAATCACGTCGGCGACATGGGTGCACTGGCTGGTGACGTTGCGTTTCTGCCAACAATGTCGGCGTGCGGCAAAATTCGTGGTGACATTCTCAATCTCACTGCTCTTATTTGCGGCAACCGGTTTGGGCGCGGTCTCGTGCGACCCGGTGGTTGCCGTCTCGATCTCGAACCCGAACGCGCCGCTCAACTGGTTGAACGTTTCGAAATCGCGCTCAGTGAGATCGAACAGGCTCTCGGCTGGTTTTGGGACGCTGCTTCCGTCCGAACGCGATTTGAAAATGTTGGCGTTGTCTCCTCATCACAGGCCACTGATATTGGAATGGTTGGTCCGGCGGCGCGGGCTTGTGGATTGGTGCGTGACGTTCGTTACGATCATCCAATTGGCTGGCATCGCTTTGCTCAGGTTCCAGTTGCAGTCTGGCCGGGTGGTGACGTGTTTTCGCGCGCGATGGTGCGCTCATTGGAAGTCCAACGTTCCGGCGAATACCTTCGCGCACAACTTGCCGCTCCAGTTGATGGTGATGTGCGATGCGAACTCCCTGCTCCCACACCGGATACAATTGCCGTTACACTCATCGAAGGCTGGCGTGGCGAAGTCTGCCATGTGGTGCTGACGGACGCCGCCGGCCGATTTCGCCGCTATAAGATTATCGATCCTTCATTCCACAATTGGACGGGACTGACGTTAGCGACGCGTGGCGCGGCGATCTCGGATTTCCCAATTTGCAACAAGAGCTTTAACCTCTCCTATTGCGGCTTTGATTTATGAAGTCACGCAAACGCATGTTTGTCATTGATACCGTCGCGCATCGTCTGAAGAGCGGCTGCGAAACCATGGCCTATCCAGATGGCCCGGCGCCCGCGCTGCCTGACCGTCATGGCGGTACACTTAGGGTGGATGCTGGCAAATGTACCGACGGTTGCAGCGCTTGCATCTCCGTTTGTCCGACCAAAGCGATCACGCGCACGCTCGGGTCTCCGGTCGCTCTTGATCTCGGTCGCTGCATTTTCTGCTCCGCATGTGTAGAGGTCTGTCCACCAAACGCCATCACGCAAACCGGGGATCATCGCATGGCCGTGCGTCATCGTGAAGATCTCATTCTCGGCGATCCCGGCCGCGAAGAGATTCGTCTCGCAACTGCTCTCGACGAAAAAATGCGTCAGTTATTTGGCCGTTCGTTGCGTTTACGTGTGGTGAGTGCCGGTGGTTGTGGCGGCTGCGAAGCAGACGTCAACGTGCTTAGTACCATCGGGTGGGATATCAGTCGCTTCGGGATCCAATATGTGGCTTCACCACGTCATGCAGACGGCCTGCTTATCACCGGTTGCGTTTCAAAGAACATGGAACTCGCCTTGAAGAAGGCCTGGGATGCAGTGCCCGAGCCAAAGATTGTCATCGCAGTTGGCGCGTGCGCGATTGCCGGTGGCCCCTTCGTTGGCAATCCGCAAATCCTTAATGGCGCGACCTCCGTCGTGCCTGTCGATCTCTACATCCCCGGCTGTCCACCGCATCCACTGACTATCCTCGATGGCCTGCTGCGCCTGCTTGATCGGTTGGAAAAGACCTGAATACCCTACTAACCCACAATGGGGCCTTAACCCCTCTTTGCATCCGGGCGCCTCTTCAATTCGAATTTCCAGATCACCGTTGACGGCATTGAGGCAACTCGCGGGCCGCTTGCGGCATCGACCGGAATCGCGCAACGTGCAACGAAGCCCGGGGTGGGTCGATCTACAGGAGGCACATTGAGTGCGCCTCTATTTAGGAGTTTTCGTTGTGTTGCCCTCGGGGGGTGCGCTGATTGAAAAGTCTAGTCGCTCGATGAGGTCGCCGTCGTCCTTGTTTTCTATTTTGAATTCGATATACGGTGGTGTTGCTACACCGTGCAGAAGTTCGAGTTGCTTCGGATCGAGTGAGACACGATACTTGCCGGGCATGAGTCCCAAATAGAAGTACTCCCCATTCGAGTAAGTGAGCAAATCCTCAGTAGGCATCACCATGGAAGTATCATTCGCGTCAGCATGCTGTATCTTGATCCGTACTCCTCCCATTGGCTTTTGACCGGTGGATTTCGCCATCGATACATAACCTTCGATTTGGCCGACACTCAAGATCGGTAACTGGACCCTCGCAAATCCATTCGCGGGAGGCGTGATCTCGAAGGATTCATACTTCGATACAAACGAAGCGCTCTCCACGGCCTTCATTGAAGTCTTAAAGTAATAGGGAACGTATGGCTCCAGATCCATAATGCGGAGACTCCAATCCTTTTGATTGTCAACTGTCCCAGGGGCTTCGATCTCAACTTTCTTAACAATGGGCTCTCCGGCATCACGCCTCCCGTTGTTGTTCTGGTCGAGGAATGGTTCGATCGTAACACCCCCGGTGCGGACTGCCGAGTGATTCTCGAACAGGATGTTCCCGGCTCCGGGATCGAGCACAACCGAGCCCTGCATCGTGGTACCAGCCGAAAGGGGCGACCCGGTACCATACGTCGATTGCAGCCCGGTTTGCGCAAACGGGAAGTTGAAACCGATGCTTGCCTGAATGGAATTCGAGCGCGATCGAAAATCATGTACACCCGAGAGGCTCACAGATCGCTGATCGCCAATGTACTTGGTAGCGCTGAGACTGGCATCCAGGACTCTAAGATGTGTGTAGTCCACGTTTGCCGAGGGCCGAAATTGAACACCAAGAACTGGTGGCAGCGAGAACATGAGGCCACCCTGCAATTGAATCTCGGAGGTTGGTTTGAGATGAAATCCATCCCGATGATAGGAGACACTCGCGCTCGAGCTTAGGTCGTACCCAAATAGGTTGAGATTGAATGTACCAGATGCCTGTACGTCGCCCTCCCGAGAGTTTATTGGAATATCCGTTCCACCGAGCTGTACCGTGCCGATATTCCAGGGCAGCGGGAAGAATACATTGAGTGATCGCCGATTTTGAAGTACCAGATTGTCAAGAGCGCTCGCTTGCCATCCCAAGGAAGACTGATATTGTGCATCCAAGGCAAATCCAAGAGGGCTTGTCACATTGAGCGAACTTTGAATACCGGCCTTATGATAATAGTCCGCGGAAGCCACCACATCGCTCGAGATTCTTAGCGAGCCCGAAGCGCTTGGAAGAAACACCGGCTTGCCGATCGGGTCCATCGAATATCGCACGCCTCCTCCGAGAGTGATTGCACTACTGATACCCAACTTCAGGTCCAGCTTTGCGACGGAATTGCTCAGCTCTGGATTCGCGACGGAAGTCCCAGCCGTCAGTTCATACTGCACCTCGCCGGGATGGAGAAATGTGTAAGGGATCCGAAAGGCCAACTCTTTCGTACGAACCTCACCATACGGCCCAAGAAATCGCAGTCGCACATCCGTCGAGCCGTATGGAAGTGGAAAGACGAACTTATAATATCCCGTCTGATCTGCCTTCACGTATGTGATGAGTTGTTCGTTGAGGTATAGCTCAACCGTCCAGTCCGGCTCCGTGCGGTCTGCGATCGTATAGTTTGTGTACGTTGATTGGTCAGGACCCGACATGGAGGACTGGGTGTTGCTGAACTGAATTCCGACCATCGAGTCTGCCAGTTGGAGATTGGAAAATGGTGCTCGGCGACCAACGAGGATCGTCTTCAACAGCGAGCTATTTTGGACCGGCAATCGCCACCGCCATGGCGTCCGTGCCCAATCGATCGTTTCATTGTAATTCCCGTCCAATGATGCGTCGAGATCGCCGCCGGCGAATTGGCTGCCAAGTTGCAGGTGGTAGTTGCCCGACTCGGAGGATTTGGAGTAGAACGCCCCAAACGACCAGTCCAGAATCCCCAGCGAGAACCAAGAGCGAGGCAGAGTGAATACACGGTCTGGCTTTCGGTACAGAGTCTTCGTGAGGCCCTGGGCATTGTTTCTCCGCTTCTCATCCTCGAATTCACGTTCAGCGGGAAGCTTCTCACCAGAGGAGATCGCGACCTGGAGCTTCCGCAAGTCAAAAGCGCACTTCAGCTTAAAGACCCTTTCCAGGACACTCGTGGCAAGATACGTCCCGGTCGATCCCCCTGCGAATTCACTGTCTCCGATCGCGTATCGATGCCCCTCGAACGTGATGGATCGTTCGGCCGAATTGATGATGAACGTCCGTTTCTCATCAATGTAAAAGCCGGAGAGAATATCCTCGTTCGAAGAGAGAGTCGTGTGAACGTGGATGAAATTGAAGACGTCCAGCGGGTTAACATAGGCGATGGTGTCACGGATGAGCGCCTGAGCATCAGTACTGCCGATGGTCTTGTTGACTAGCTCGATATCCGCAGGTCGGAGTGCTGCAGAGGTTCGCTTTGCGGTTGGCTTGGGATTGTCTCGAGCTACTCCGACACCTGGGATTCCCAGCCAAAGGAATCCCAGGCAAAGAAAAAGAAGAAGACTCCGGATTCGCCCGTTCCACGTGACGGCCTTGCCTCTCGATTCAGCGACCGCTTGGTAGCCTGTTGCTTGCTTGAGGCCGGGGTGATTGCCATTCGTTGTGCCATGCATTGGACTTGAGAATTCCTCCGAATAGATCACACATGGCGGCTCACTTACCGAGCGCCAGTTGAGCGGATGCCTGAACTTGCTCAGTCTGGCTCCCGGTAGAAGTTTGATACTCCACCGTGATCTTTCCTGAGGTCAGGTCGATATCTTTCGGTACGGTGATGGTCTGCCGGAGCTTGCGGACCCCGACGGGTGGATACACCGCTACATTCTTGAAGAAGGCAACCTGGGTCTCTTTGCCATCAGAATCGACGTGTTTGATCACGATCATCCCATAACTCGACTCGACGCCGGAGCGGCGGATGTTCACAGAAAACTGAGCACGCCTCCCCGTATCCAAATCCGAGATTGCAACACTATCAAGGCTTACTGATGCCGGAGTTGTCTCATTGCGTACGATGACCGGGATGGCCACCGCCCATCTGGGATGGAGTAGTATTCGTAATTTCCCGGTATCGCTCAAGGCCCGTTCCACAGAAACTGCTCGGGCGACCTCAGAAAATAAGAGGTGCGAGCGGAATTCCAGTGGAGCCAGGTCCCTCGGTTTCAAAAAGCGCACGCGAACAACTTGTGCGGCATGAGGCGGCAATGTGATCTCGGGTGGATAGAACCGGACGATCGAATCGGCGATCCTATCTTCCGGCGTGACACTGTCGATCGGCTGGTACTCACCATTCTCGTTCATTCGGAGATGACTCCAACTGACAGTGTACGTTGCGGTATCATCCGTAGTGTTGTACACATTTGCGGTAGCACTTCGCTGCTTTGCGTCCAAGACGATGCGCCTTGGCTCTATCATCGGGGCCTGTGAGCGAACGACTTTTGAAGCTGTCAGGCTGGCCAAGGACGCCAGCATCAGCATGAGTGTGACGGAGTGATTCTTCATAACACCAAGAAATTATTTGAACAGTTTATGCAAACATCCAATTGCTCACTCAAGAATGAGCGTGAGGTAATAGCTTCCCGCGAACGGGCCGGAAATCTGGCTTTGGGTAACGTGAAGTGTGGCCCCGACATATACTGTCTCGCGATCGATCGCGTACGTAAAATGATCAGCCGTGTATGTTCCGCTGCCGCCAACACGAGTAAGCACCGCGTGATCCGGCATCATGATGGAGAGGATCTGCAGACTGCCGTCTTGCTGATCACTGTCGGCATTGCGGCTGCCGTTGCGATGATGATTGTGTCTGCGGGCTCGCCCATGGCCGTTATCGACCCATGGATCTTCCTCGTCTTCGTCTCCCGCAATCGAGAACTGAAATGCTCCAGCGGTGGCGTTCGAAGTGGGCTCAAGAATGACGGCGCCGGTGCAACTTGACACTCCGGCCGGAGTCGTTGTGATCGTACCACCACCTGCGCCAATGACGCCCACTCCAAAATTGAGATCGCGGATTGGTGTGATCCTGATGCGACCGTTGCTGAAACTATTACTCCGCGTTGTTCCTATCGACGAAAGCTGAGACTTCATGCCTGCAATAGTGTTCCCTTCCATTGCCGTACTGGTCGAGGCCAGATGCGAGTTTGCCTGGAATCCGTTGCCCGTTGAGCCGGCTGAAGCGCCCGAATGGTTCGGAACTGTGACTTGTGAGTTTCTGGACGAGCGAGGCGCTACGTTAACTACGACTGTATTACTCTGTGTTGGTTGAGGCGAGAGCGCGGGCACTGGCGTAGACGCCTTCACTCTTGACCTCAGCGAGGTATCGGTAAGGCGATCGCTCAAGCTTTGCGCGCCAGAAAGGGAGACTGATGCGACGATGATGGAGCCGAGAAACGCACTAACACATGCAATCAGGAGAAGTGCGTGTTGCGCATATTCGAGAAGTTCTTTGAGGCTCTTCATGGATATACTCCTGATGAATCTGAAGATTCATAAAATCGCCGGTTGGACGCTTGGTGAGAGCGAAGCGCCCAACCGGTTACCCTGTTCTTGTATTTCCTGTTCTTCAGGATCGAACTCCCGTTCTGGATCGATGTCTTCGATCACAAGAGTCAAGAGTCCTGGATTCCATCCGATTAATAGTACACGGTCACTGGGAAGTCTGCGCTGTGGTCGCCAACCGCCGTATATTGATACGGAATTGTGAGCGTGCCAGCAATCGCGACGACCAACGATCCGGAACCCGGCATCGTCACGATCGAGCATGCCTTGTCGTTCGCGGGATTCGGGAACTGTGCAAACCACCGCCATTTGCTCACGACGGGAGGATTGGGGTCAAGCGTCATCTGCTTCGGAATTCCATCACTGCCATATACGGTTGTGCCGTTGATCGAAAGCGTGAAGAGCGCGCCCGGCTCGCCGGTGATCTGCCAGTATGAAGAGTGAGGCATATCGCCGACTGGGTTCAGGTTCGTCAGATTGGTGAGGCTGCTTCCATAAGCGAACGGACCAGAATATCCGAGCGCCCATGGGGTCAACGTCGCACTACCATCGAGTGTCGAGTTCTGCGAAATGAGTGTACCGAAATCGAGGTATGATGGGTTCTGCCCGTCGCCCGTCCACGCTGCGATGTGAATCGGAACAGCCAGTCTGAAACCAATGTGTGCAAGTGCATTGTCAGAGCTCTGTGCCATTGCGGAACCAGCGAGCCCGAGCATCGCCGCTACCGCCATGAGTTTAATTGTAATCTTCATCTGAGTTAAGTTGTTATCAGGTTGTTGAGAAATCCGCATACCGCTCCGTAAAGATAGGTGTACGGGTTAAGTAAGACACTCTCCGGGCTGGCGCAAGCCGGCCTGTTGAGTTTCTGGCAGTTGGCTCACGTATCTGGGTCTTATCTCTGCAGAGATGAGAATCAAGTACGCCTGCCGCCGGCCGAAGGGCAGTCCGATCCAGTGAGCTGCGCGGGGTAACTCCCCAATGGTTCGAGTCGATTGATATCTGGCTCGTAGGTGGTGCAGCCCGCACCGTGTTGGACCTCCCAGGATTGCTTTGACAGCAAACTTTTTTGTGACGCTCACTACGCTTGCCACCGAGTCCTCGATCGTCATGATGGACCGAGCCGTTGAACTGGCCACAGTCTCAAGGCGCTTCAACTGCGCCGCTCGTGTGATAAGGCAATACCGTACTTTCGCTACGGTGAGCGTCAATGATTTCATGTTCGGTTGTTGCGTTGACCTCGTGAGGTGGTGGAAACCTCATGTCAAACGTCGCGGGTGAAATCGCGACTTTGACCGGTTTGCCGCTCGCGCATAAGTCGTTTCGCGTTGCGGCAATTCAAGTAGCCTGGTAGCGAAGAGTGAAATGAGGGGTCTTCTGATTGGCCCATGCGCTCCACGCTACCGTTGTGAGTCTTACAAAAACATTTCAAATTTCAAAAGCCTACTCTGTTCCGGATTTTCGGCTCGTTCCGTTCGCACTAAGATGTGCGTGATAACGAATGCAAACTTACAGCGTTGATCGGAGCCTTCAACCCCTAATAATCCCCCAATTTTCGTTCGCTTCATTTTTTTTCATCTTCTTCGCTGTCGAAGGTCTATATCACTGGCCGGGCACCCGGTGAGAGTGAAGTGCCCGGCCGGTTAGTTCGTTTGCCAATGTGTGACTTCCCTCTCGGTGAAGATCAATGATCCGCAGAGGAGAGGCAAGAAGGTGTTTGTTGTCCCTGTTAGATCGCGTTCGCTGTGTGTGCAACGCTCGCGTAATAACGAATGCGAACTTACGCGGTAGCCACGGCAATTCAACCCCTAATAATCCCCCAAGATTTGAATGCTGGCATTTTTTTTATCAACAGGATCTGCACGTGTGGAAAAGACGGTGTGCAACTTCGTGCCAGGTGGAAGGCCGAGTTTGATTCGTACACTGCGTAGGTGATTCTCAACGGTCTTCGTACAAATGCCGAGCAACTCCGCGATCATGGAAGAGGTAAGCATCGCCTTTGCGAGCGCGCAAACGCGAAGCTCCATTAGACTCAGCGCAGGAAACCGTGCTTCGAGTTCTTCGAGATTGCGTGCATAGAGACCATTCGATGCAAGGTCCACTTGTTCCCAATCGAGATTTCGCCGATGGTGCCGCCGCTGAATCGCTGATCTGCGAGGAGTCATTGACACCAATGTCCCCGGTGTCATGGTGCGGTAATTCTGCAGAAGCTCTGGCTGTGAGTTCGATCCTCCCGGATCGTGATTCTGCTGGGTGACGTCCTCTCCCTCGATACTACTATGGTACACGAATCCTCCTGAATATTTCCTGATTATAATAGATTGCAGTACGCCCGGCATGCGCCGGGGTTCACACATTCGAGAGTCGAGCAGCCACTGCCGCCCTGCATCATGATAACTGCTGCTTGAACGTTATCGCGATGAACGGAGCGATGTCCTACTCAGCACGTTCACTCGATTCCTCGCGCGATCGAAATGGACTGTGTGACTTAGACCAAACATTGCGTCACACACATCGGGATGCTCTCCTCGATCCCTACCTGCGATGCGAATGCCTGCGAAATTGCTCCAACGCACGAGAGGTGCGTTGGAGCAATGGCAAAGCTACGGGATTTGAGAGGAATTGAACCCCCTTAAAATCCCCTAATTGTTGGATGAGACTAACTTTTTTCTTTTACGGGAGCGACCTCAACCGAGAGACCGTCGCTGGAGAGAAGATGGTGCAGCCGCGTTCCGGGAGGGAGTCCCAGTTTCAGCCGCGTATCACGCAAGTGATTCTCGACAGTCTTTTCGCAAATTCCAAGGATCTCACCGATTTTCCAGCTGGGAAGCATCGCTTTGGCAAGCGCACAGACGCGTAGCTCCATCGGAGTCAGCCGTGGAAATCGTGCTTCGAGATCCTGAAGATTGTGGGCATAGAGTCCATCTGCTGCAAGTTCTGCCTGTTCCCACGCGAGGTGGCGTTTCCGGTGACGTCGTTTTGACCGAGTCGGACTCGGCCTCCACGGTTCAAAACGTCCATCGGAGACGCTAGTTTGAGCGTTCACGAGATTGCCCGTTCGTATCCCACGGCTGCCGGTGTCGGTTCGCGCCGCAATCGGGCACAGTAATACGCTCGCTGCCACAAGCGTCAGTTGTTTCAACATGTACGGTGTTCCTTTGTTAGGTAGAGAAGTGTACTCCCGGCTCACCGATTACGAGCTCTATTGGCCGCTGGATCCGCTCCTTCAAGAGCGTCGCGGTTTTGTGCCTTCTACAAGGTGGCCGAGATATTGACGGAAAACAAAGTCCCCGAACACGATCGCAACACATGGGTCCATGTCGCGATGCGGATAAGAGTCTTGACTCCTCCGTTCGGAGCTTCGGTCAGTTCCTTCGCATCACGTGTCTGGGGGTGGGACACGTTTGCGTAAGAGCCGCTACAAACATAGCAGGAGACCAGGAAGGTTCAACCCCCAGAAATCCCCCAATTAGTAATTTACTTCAGCTTCCTGAAAAAGCATGTTACACTTCTATGAAAGGATGTGATGCATGGGAGTACCCGGCGGTAAGTTAAGGTGAATCCGAGCGATTTGCGAGTGATTTTGAACCATATTCTCAATAATGCACAGGAGTTCTCCGACCTTCTATAATGGTAGCATCGCCATCGCTAATGCGCGGAGAGTGACTTCGTCTCGCGTAGCACTGGATGATGCGACTCGATCTGTCACAAGCTTTCGTAGATCCCTTCGAGGCGAGCTCGGTTTCTTCCCAGCAGAGCAAGACCAAACGGGCTGAGATCGAACTGATGAAATGCTCTGTCGAACAGGCGTTGCAGAAGATGATTGCGGAGAACTCTGCGCGCATGGGTTTTCTGGAGAAATTCCAGCAGATGCTCGACGACTATGACACAAGAGCGCATAACATGGAGGAGACATTTGACGCGCTCAAGGACTTCATGCAGAATCTCGATGCGGAGGGCAAACGCGCCCGCCGCGGAGGACTCTCCGAAGAAGAAATGACGATCTTCGATCTCCTGACAAAACCGGAAATGGAGTTGAGCGAAAAGGAAGCGAAAGAAGTGAAGCTCGTTGCCAAAGAACTCTTGGGCAAGCTCAAGGGGCAACAGTTAGTGCTTGACTGGAAGAAGAAGCAGGCAACCAGCTCCGCAGTTCGCAAGACAATCGAGGAAGTGCTCGATCAATTGCCACGCACATGCACTTCGCCCGTCTGGCAGAAGAAGTGCGAACAGGTGTATCTTCACATTTACGAGTCTTATCAGGGCGAGGGACGGAGTATCTACACGGCGATGGCAGCCTGAATCACCTTCTTGATCACAACTCTCGCACTTGTTGCAATATTGTTGCCATCCAAATCTACGAATTCCACAAACTCTTTGCTGGCAATAGCTTACGGGAATAGCGGAGGGTCGGGCATGAAGTGCCTGCTAAGGATCAGTGTGCCAGAATAGCTATCCTACACTCTTGATACATACGGGCACGTCTCCTCAGCTTCCGAGGTTAGTTTGTCGTGCATATTTTTGACGATCGAATCTGAATTGTTGGAAGTTCGCTTCGATTAAGAGGTCAAAGGCCCGGAGTTGTGGGCTCACCGTCGCCCACCCTTGGATATGATTCGCTGAGTTGACTGCGGCTTTGCCAGACATGCTAATTCGTTTGACCGTTGCGCCTAGGCGCTTGCGTGGTGCTGTCTTCTTTATTTTGAATGCGCTGGCGTTCCTATTGATCACGCCCTTATCGATCTTTGCACAGCATGATAGCGCGCAAACACCATTCGTCGCCGTTTCCGGCACGGTGACGCTTTCGGAGGATATCTATGATTTCAAAACGACTCCGGACGGTATCGAAGTACCGCGCCGTCCTCCAAATCTCACACGCCTCGTGTTCGCTCCCACGATCACGATCGGCGATTACATCTCGCTACCATTCAACATTCAGCTCTCCTCACGGGAGACGAATTTTATCACGTCATCCGTTCCGAATCCGACGTTCGTGCAATTCATCGAAAACCCGCTGAACAATCTTGGCTTCATTAGCTTCTCGCCCAAGATCGGTTGGGCCAAGGCATTTATCGGCACGCACACGCCAATGTATTCCGAGCTTTCGACAGGCGATCAGCAAATCTTCGGCGGGGGATTCGATCTCACTCCCGGCAAGTTCGAGTTGGCTGCATCCACCGGCATCGCGCAGCGCGCGATTGAACCAGATTCCGCGCACGGCATCAAGGGTGCGTATGCTCGCACGCTCTCCATGGCGAAGATTGGCTTCGGCAATCCCGATTCCAGTTGCTTTGCAATTAATCTCTTGCGAATGAAGGACGATCCAAACTCGATCCTAATACCCAAGAGCGATTCGACCGCACCTCAGGCGCAAGAGGGAGCACTTGCAAGCATGAATTTTGGAATTCAGGCAATGGATGCTCTGCGGATTACTGGCGAGGCAGCGGTCTCGGGCTTTACAATGGATCTCAACTCGACGAGCGTTGATATCGGAGGTGGTATTATTCCACAATCGATTCTCGCGCAACGAATCTCGACCCGCGCGGATGTCGCCGGTACACTCGTCATCGATTGGAAAGAGAAGACCTGGGGCATTAAGACCAGCGGCAAGTATATTGGCGCCGGATTCGTCACACCCGGCTATCCGTACTTGACGCCGGACAGACTAGAGTTTCTCGTTGCGCCACGTGTCGCGTTGTTTAGTGGTGGCTTGGCGCTCAACGCTTCGCTTGGATATCGCGTCAATAATCTCAGCCAGACCAAGGCCGCGACATCGACGCAGATTATTGGCTCGGCCACCGCTCTTGCGACGTTCAGTGACGCATTCTCGATCAGCGGGCAGTTCGCGAACTTTGGCGTGAAGAATTCGGAGACGAACGACACGCTGAAGATTCAGAGCGTCGCCAACTCATTTTCGGTTACGCCAACGTATGTGCTCACCGGCAGCACAGGCACGCACAATATCAGCGTGACATACTCGTTGGACGTTTTCAACGATTACAACACGATCACTGGCGCTTTGGCATCGAATAATACGCGGAATATCCAGGGCTTGTATTCCGCGTCATGGTCGGCCATTCCGCTTTCGACGACGTTTATCGTTTCGAGCCTTCTGAATCATTTGCCGAGCGCGGATCTCACGATCAATTCGATGACGCTCGAACTCGACTACGCGCTCGCAGACATCAAACTTACTCCGATCGCGCAAGCGACCTATTCCGAGGGGACGACGAAAACTCCGGCGATCGCATTCAGTCCCGACATCCAGCGACAGTTGCGCGCGGGGCTGAAATGGCAGATTGCAAAGCAAATCACATTGCGGATGACGGGCACCACGACTGGCTTTACGTATGGCGGCACTCGACCCGGCGAGTCATTCCGCGAGTCACTGCTGGAGTCTTCGATTGGGGTACAATTCTAAACACAGGGGATCAACCATGAAACTGAAACGCTCTTTGAGTATCGCCCTAGCGCTCGTTGCAGTGACATCTCTGATGCACGGAGAAGCCCGTGCCCAAACCCTTCGTGCGGTCCTGACCGTCTCGCCGCAGCCCGATCCCTATCTCGCGAACTGGGCGCGGCGTCAGGCAACAGCCACCATCGTCGTTACGAATAGCGGCGCAAGCGTGCAGGGCAAATTCAAAGTTGAAGTGAGTAAGGATGGTAACATTGTCGCGCGAACGAAGACGGCGAACATGCAAGTCCTCACATTTCCACCAGGCGTCTCGACATGGAATGCCGAGGACATGATCCCGTTCAACTATGTCGATTTTCTTGGCACGGCTCGGAATACCGCTGCCCAAACCGGTCAGCTACCCTCTGGTAATTATAGTTTTTGCGTTGACATCCTCAATGCTGCCGGATCGCAAAGTCTCATCGGGACCGAGATCTGTAAGCCCTTCCTACTGACCTCGTATCAAGTACCATCGCTACTGTTGCCGCTCGATCAATCGGCGCTTACGCCGAGTCAGCGGCCAACAATGCGGTGGACGGCACTCTCGCCACAACCGCCGTATGCGGTTCGGTATCAGGTGCTCGTGTTCGAAGTCATGCCGGGTCAGCAGCCGATGCAGGCGTATCGTGGCAATCAGCCGATCCTGAATCGCACCGTGACTGGCATGACGCAATTGCTCTGGCCGCTTGACATCGACCTGCCCGGCCGAGTGCCGCAATACATCTGGACCGTCCGTTCGCTTGACGATCAGGGGAATTCCGTCGGCGATCCCGATGGATATGCGCAGCCGTTTACCTTTACCGTCACGCAGCAGGCCTACCGTTTGGCGGATCCTGGTCAGGCCGCACAGGGCAGACAAATGGGAGGAGGCGGACAACCTGCTGGACGTATGGCGAATCCGCAGCCTCCAGCAGGTCCGCACGCGCAAGCTGGAATGGACTCCATGGCGTCTGGAGTGCTCATTGGTGGCAACGTATTTCAAGCTCCGCACGGGCACGCTCCGACAGATTTTGGCGCCGGCAATCCACAGCCGCCAGCGAGTGCATGCACGAATGCACCGCCGCCCCCAACGATCACAAATCAATACCCATCGACCTGGACCGGCGCGCAGTTTGTCGGGCATAAGGTCACGATCGGTTCGTTTCCGATGACGGTCTTAACCGCCGCGGGCAGTGGTGCTGTGCTTACGGGTACAGGCTCTATACTTGTTAGTTGGCTTAAGACTCCGATCGCCGTCGAATTCCACGGGATCAAAGTCAACACTGACAGCCAAGTCTGCAATGGTGAAGTCACTTCGCAACTCGATTCCACTCCGGATGCACTGCCCAAACAGTGGGGTCTGAACATCGTTGGCAATATCTCGTGGACGAAGTCGCTCGTCAAGAAACTCAACACGTGGCTGCACGCGAATTTTTCAAAGCAGGTCGGAAATCTCGACCTGAACACGCAGATCGCGAATGCTACGAACACGCCGCTGAAGTTGCCGCTCGGCATCAACAACGACAAGGGATACACGATCGCCATTTCGGAGATGAAGTTCACGACGACCGGGGCTGAACTCGCCGCCGTCGCTGCCTTTCCGATACCGGATGCTAACGATACGTTGGGGTTTAAAGCGCTGGACATACCATGTACACCCTCAGGACCGAAGACAACGGCGGGCAAGCTCGGACTGCTTGAAGATCAGGTTATCACCGGCAACATCGATCCAAATAACACTTATGTTATCACGATCAAGGCGATGGATACGACGAGCGGGACCTATGTCGAGTGGGACTGCTCCGGCTTCCGCGATCTCTCGCTCGCGATCGATGTCGCCTACCCGCGCTCGTGGCTCGTGCCGAAGCCCGATCCGGACCCGACGAAGAAAGTCCACTCACTCCTCAAGACGCTGATCGTCGATTGGAATGACTGGATCGTAAACGTCACGCTCGATCCTTGCACGATCACGCACACAAATGGCGCTGAGTTAGCGGTCTATAATATGGCCTACGATCACTCGGACGTTCGAAATCCGACGGGCATCGTCTTTCCGCACAATTACTCCGGCGATTCCAGCTTGATGTTTCGCGGGTTCTTTATCCAGTCGTGCGATGTCTATTTGTCGGACAAGCTGCGGTCGTTCGATAATCCCAATCAGAAGATTAATATCGGTGGCAGCAATCTCATCATCAGCTCGAACGGTCTGACCGGTATCATCCGCGCATACAACGTTCTGAACTTCCCAAAGTTGAACGTCTCGAATCTTGGCGCGAGCATCGATACCGCGCGCCTCGTGATGTTGAATGGTTCGATCACGGAGGCGGCCATCCTTGGGCGCATCGTGCTGCCAGTGACCGATACGACCGAGCCAAACGCCATCAAGTACAAGGCGCTCTTTAGCTCCGACAGCGGATTCACATTCGCGCTCTATCCATCCGCGCCACTGACAGCCACGCTGTGGCACAACGCCGTCCTGACGCTCGCGCCGACATCTTCATTATACGTAAAGATGAGTGGCTCGACCAGTTTTGGTTTGGCTCTCACAGGCGGATTCGACTGGAACAATATTAACATTGGGCCGATCAAGAATGTCAGTATGGGACTTACGTTCGAGGACATGGACTTGTCGTATGATGTGACCGCGAACAAATTCGATTTCAGTCCAGGCACGTGGGCCTTTGCGAGTCCACAAAAGTCGGTACATAATTTTCCGGTGTCGATCGACAAGATTAGCTACGTCCCCGAGACGAAGCAGCCGGGCGAGTTGATTCGCGGCGGTCTGCAATTCGATCTTATCGTCAATCTGGACGAGAATAAGATCGGCGGCCGGACCACAATGGAAGTCATTGGCTCTGTCAGTAAGGTGAACGGGAAGTTTATGCCTGCGTATCGGGACGTTAAGATTAAGGACATCACCGTCTATGCCCATCTCTCCGCCGTCAGCTTAGATGGCACGATCAAGATCTTCAGCGGCGACGCCATTTATGGAAGCGGGTTCAGTGGTATCATCAAGGCCACATTTAATTCAGTCAAACTGGAAATCAATTCTCGATTGCAGTTCGGATCGACGGCCTATCAGAACAACAACTCGCTCTACCGGTACTGGTATGTCGATGCCAAGGTGATCTTGCCGCCAAGCTCGGGCATTCCGATTTTCACCGGCTTCGCGTTGTATGGGGGCGGACTCGGGGCGTGGCGGCATATGAATGTCAATAATTTCCCATCGCCCGATCCGGTCACCATTGCGAATGCGAATGCGAGCCACACTGACACAGCGTCCGGCGCCACATACATGCCGAACTACCAGACTGCGTTCGGATTCAAAGTTGTTGCTATCGTTGGGACCGATCCGGCGCCGAAGACATTCAATGCCGATGCAATTCTGGACGGCCAGTTTAGCCAAAGTGGCGGCTTGACGCTGATCCAATTTGGTTTGAATTTCTGGGCTGCTGCCGAACTAACCGATCGTCCGAATGCGCCGGTCTATGGCTCGGCATCGATCAGTTATGTGCCGCCGGATAAATTGTTCGACATGTCGGCCGTTGCGAACTTCAAGTATCACGCGTCGGGCGAGATCGTTCGCGGCGAAGGCGTTTGGCTGCATCTGCGCGTCGATGCCAAGAACAACAAGTGGTACTTTAAGCTGGGTGAGCCAACCCATCTCAACAACATCACCGTCCTGAATGCCATCACGTGCTCGGAATATTTGATGTTCGGCAACGACATCAACCCGCCGAGTGGCTTCATGGACAACACGAACAACAATTTACATGATGTGGGCGTCTGGACGACTCCAAACGTCTCGATCTCGAATTCAGCACATTCCGGCACCGGTTTCGCGATGGGACTTTCTGTCTCTGCAAACACCGGGACAAAGGACGTCGATTTGTGCGGACGTCTACATTTGCAGTATGGTGCTGGTGCTGGATTCGAGATTGATCTCTCGCTTCTGAAATACGCGAACAATGTCTCATGCGGTGGGACGTCGCCCATCGGAATGCGTGGCTGGTACACGCAGGGCGGCGTCGCAGCGTGGTTCTATTGCTGGGCGAACCTCCACATCGCTCCGAAGACCGGCACTTGGGACGATCCATGTCTCTGGTGCTGCCATCACAATCATCCGAATGGATGCGATTTCCAACTGGCGTCGTTCAAGGCTGGGGCATGGGTCACTGCGGGATTCCCGAACCCAACGTGGGTCGTTGGGACGGCGCATGGATCGTACAACGTGCTTGATGGCGCTGTGAGTGGCAGCTTTAATGTTGATGTCAGCGTGGGCAGTCCGTGCCAACCGCAGATACCGCAGGACCCCGCCGTGGTCTATACACAGGAAGATGCCGCAGCCGATCAAGCTGGGACGCTCATCATCAACTCCGATCCTGCAAACGCCGCAACCAATATTCCGTCCGACCGAACGGTGCGAGTGCTTTATGGTTTCACGCCGAACGCCGCGTTCGATGTACAAGAGCGGCAGGCCAATGGAACGCTGTTGTACCGGACATTCCAGGCACGCTACACGGTGCAGATCGACTCGCTCGGAGGACTACCCCAACCAGTTCATCCGGTACTTGGAAATCAGAATTTGCATAATTCGCCCGATGGGGGAGGACCTCCTCCGCCACCGGTCAGTTACATCAATGGTACAGGAAGAAATCACGAAATTCCTCCCGCACCACCTGTGCCGGGTCCGGCCACACAAATCGTGCTTGCATGTATGCCGCAGCCAAACGTGCTCGGTCAGTATGAGTATTATCGGGTAGTAACCGGCAATCATCCATTCAATCCGAACGGACCGATTCCCGCGCTACAGGATTCGACGCACTTCCGGCTCATCGTAACCGGCCAACTCTGGGAGCGCGTCAACAACACGTGGGTCCAGGCGAGAAAGCGAAATAATACGCTCGTCACGCAAGCCTGGACCAGCTACTTCTATACCGGCAAGCGCTCGGGACCGTACGTCGCCGTGTATCAAAACCAGAACTTTCATTGAACGCGAGCATGAGACAATCCTATCTAATTCTAATCGCACTGCTCGCAATCTATTGCGATCAAGCTCCGGTCGCTCTCGCACAGTCGGAAGCCGATCCGCTCGCGGCTCATATCGGTGTGACTGCGCGTGCAACGGGAGACTCCATTATTCTTCGATGGGGCCCATCGAACACGGCGCTCTGGCTTGGCGGGAACGAGTCGGGTTACGTGATTGAGCGCTCCGTGGCCGGGGAAAATCGCTTCACCCAAATTGGAGCGCTCATCAAGCCGTGGCCGCGCAATCGATGGGTCACGTTTCTGACACCACGAGAAGCCGCCGCGACGGATGACTCCGCGATCGACTATGCGCAAATCGCATATAGTCTGTTGTATGATTCCGCACAAGCCGGAGTGGGATTGCACGAGGGTTTTGAAGACGAGAAGGAGATCGGCCAAAAACAAGCCTCACTCGATATGAGTCGCAGCTTCGCACTGATCGCAGCCGATCGTGATGCAGAGACCGCCGATGGGCTTGGGCTTCGGTTCGTCGATCGAAACGTGCAACGCGGCATGCACTACACCTATCGCGTCAGGTTGCAGCGGGCGCTTGCTGTGTATCATGCGGACACGGGTAGCGTCACGATTGAGAACGTCCCTTACAACAAGGCGCTCTCCCGAAAGCCGATCACGCCCATCGAAGGGGACCGTACGATTTCGCTGAATTGGCAGGCTTCGCCAAAGCTTGGGTCGTATATCGTTAGTCGTAGCGAAGATGGCGGGAAGAGCTTCAGGCGGCTCAATCGCCTGCCGCTCATCACGATTCGGCAATCGCCATTGAAATCGACTGACAGCGAAAGTTATCTCGATACTGCGATTGTCAATTACAGGCCTTACGTCTATCGCATCAGCGGCACCACGTCATTTGCGGATGTCGAAATCGTTGGTGAGGTACATGCCATGGGCCGTGACCTAACGCCGCCCGGAATGCCGCTGCTCCATCAGCCCAAGCAGACGACAGATCGGACAATCGAAGTGACATGGGAAATGGCGTCGCCGGTTGCGCAAGATCTTGCGGGATTCCGTGTGCTGCGGGGCGAGACGGATTCGGGCGAATTCACTGCAATCTCGGAAAAGCTTCCACCCGCAACGCGGTCATTTACGGATGCGCATTTCTCCGATACGGTTCACAATTATTATGTGATCGAGTGTTTCGATACGGCGCGTAATCGCGCTCGCTCGTTTGCGGTCTACGCTCCGCTGCAGGACACCACGCCACCCGCATCGCCCGCGTGGCTCAGTGGCTCTATGGATACCAACGGCATCGTGACGCTGAAGCTCAAAGGCAACACCGAGCGCGATCTCATGGGCTATCGTCTTCTCCGTGCGAATGGGCCGGAGCACGAGTTCTCCGTGATCCAGGAATCGTATGCTGATCCCGACGCACCCGAAGCGCGTCGAGCGACGTATCACGACACGGTCACGCTACAAACCCTGACACCGTATGTTTACTATCGCGCGGTCGCGCTCGACCGCAACTATAATGAGTCGCCGCTCTCGGCGGTGCTCGCAGTGCCACGGCCGGATCGCATTCCGCCGGTGCCGCCGGTTATTACGGATGTGATGGTGACCGATAGTAACGTGACCATCGACTTTATCCCATCATCGAGCAAGGACGTTCGGACGCAACTGCTCTTGCGGCGCGAGTCGGGCGCCACAGCGTGGGAGACTGCCAGCGAGTTGACGGCCGCAGACCAACGGGCAATGGACAAAGACGTCAAAGCCAATGTCAGTTACGAATACGCCCTGCAGGCAGTCGATACCACTGGCAACCATTCAAAGTTGTCTGGCTCCGTCACTGCCCGCCCCTATCGCCGTTCGGTGATTGATGGCGTGCGCGATCTACGTGCGGTTGCAGTCGATAGTGGCCGTGCTGTCCAACTCTCGTGGACTAATCCAACGAGTGGCCCGCTACGCATCATCATCTATCGTGGAATGGGAGACCATCCAATCGAGCAGTATGCCCAATTGCCGGATGGAGGCAGTCAGTTTGTCGATCGCGTTGTAACGCATGAAACATCATATACCTACGCGATCAAAGCATTCGATTCGAATGGTACTGAGTCGAGGTTGAGTTACCGGGTTATAGTGACCGCGCGATGATTAGAACTAGGAACGGTTCGTTGACCTTGTTGCCACGCGGAGCGGCATTCTTCCAATGGCCGGATTGGGTTCTTAATCGAGGACGGTATTGCATCACCAGGATATACAGGCCCGGCTGGGTCACCCTGGTTGAAGAACCAGGAATCATGATCGAACGTATAAGAGTGTTCGCCGTTTACGGCTGAACGCAGTGCAGCACCAAAGTAGATTACCTCTTCCTGCTTTGGCGGCGGCGGAATGCCCGCCGATTGGTCTTCATAGATCGCGCGATAGGCTTCCCCTCCACCGATCGCGATAATTGTTCCGTCTTTCTGCCCGCCATGAGCTTTCGTCCACTTGCGTCAGAACTCGTTCACATACGCGAACGTGCGAAAGGGTACACCCTCGTTCGCAATTTTGATGGTGTGCAGGCTTTTCCATTCTGCGACCCCGAGGTAGTCGTGAATATTCTGGCAAGCCTGTGCCAAACTGACGGCCCCGCCCGGGCGCGCGTGGGTGTCATACCAGTGCCGGAAGAAGTGATCGGACTCATCCGTGCGAAGCCGGACGCCACGGACGTAGATACCCTGGCTATTTGTGATGCCTCCGCCGTGCGTTCCTCCCTGCTTGAGATTCAGCGTAATCGCGTTCGGACATCGAAATGTTGTCGTGCCATCGGTGTTCTGGATGGAGGGTGCCTGCACCATGATCCGCTTGATGACGTAGGATTGAGTATTGCCGATTTGCCACTTCTGAGCGGGAAAGTTCAGGACCATCGGATTCTCGCTCGGTACATTACTCGGCGAACTGAGGAAGTTACTGAAGTCGCCCCAGGTGATCGGAACATCAACGGTGCCGGACGTGACCGAATTGAAAGGAGAGTGATTCGTGTCATGCGAGTAGCTGAAGCTGCTCGTGGCATCGCCCGTGCCATCGCCCCAGACCACGCCGAGTTCCAGGTTGTACGCGACGTCGGCGTCGGTGCGCCCTGCATAGTTGTAAGGAAAGTTGTGTGCCGCATCGTTATCGAGCCGGTAGATGAAGTCAAGAAAGAAAGACATGGTCGGATTCGGAACAAGATGCGCAATGTCCGGCGATGCTGGCTGCCAATTCGCTCCCCCGTCCGGGCATGATGGCTCGGTGCCTTGCGATTGGTCAACCTTGCACTGCCAATATTGGGGCGTGCAACCCGCAATGACATCGTGCACCATGTGACCCTTCGAATATGCCTGAGACCCACTGTAGTTCGGGATGTAGAAGAACTGGTCGAAGTTCGGCATGTTAGGCAGGGGCACGGGCGTCCAATAGAGAAACCCAACCGAACCGTCAGATCTCGTCCCCCAGTTTGGGCCGGTATTGCCCGGAGGAATATTCGTAATGCCCTGTGGCACACCGTTGTCCCAGAAGCACTCCCAGATTGGATATCCCTCATTATCGGTCCCACTGTAACGTACCCGATTTTGATAGTGATACGCTGTGCCCGGAACGTAGTCAGCAGGTGCGTTATCGAAGTCCTCCAGATAATAGGTGTGGCTGGGCTCGGCCCAGTCACTCGAGCCGATGTAATACTCTGGGTAGGGGTACCCGGGTGGGAGACTCTGAGGATCAAGCGGCGTAGGCCACTTCTTCAGCCTCCAGTTTGCTCCAAGGTCCCAGGCAGCCGCGCCTCGCTCGTTGGAGGCCAGGTTGAGATCGCTTTGACCGTAGTAAAAAAGATAGCCTTGCCCATTGGCACCGAAGTCGCTGAACGCGGGCCATCCGTCGAGGCCTTTCGTGAGCCCTCCGCCCAACACGTCCTGGCGGCCCGTGCTGCCATTGTCACCGTTCACGCCATCGTTCGAGACCGTATTGAGCCCAAGTCCCGGAAGGTACTTATTCCATTTGACGGAATCGTGCGTCAGGCCGAACGACAGCCCCCCGAGCGGGAAGACGGTATAGGGGACGGGCGGCGATGGGCGCGAGTCCTGCGCGTTTGCGGTGAGCACCAGCACGCCGGATCCGGCCAGCAATGCAACGAGCAATGCAGTGAGAATGTGTTTCATAACAGTGACGGTTGAACGTGAAACGAAATGAAGCGCCTACCGGACGATCGCGAATCTTGCTCGCGCCTCACCGGCTGACCCTTCGATGCTAACGTAGTACACTCCGGGAGCCAGGATCCCGAGCGACAAGTGCAATTCTGATTCTCCAGCTTCAAGCCGGAAGGCTTTCGTGAGTACGGCTGCGCCTAAGATATTCCGGATCGTGAGCGTGACTGCCTCGGATACCGGCCAGACCATATCCGCGACCGTGCTCGTTTGCGCGGGATTCGGCGAGAGGCTGAGCGTTGCGGAAGCGATAGACGTAGCTTGTTTGACCCCTGCCCAGCGCGGATTGAGATGAACGGGGATGTCCTTTGAGCCATGATAGAGCCGGAGCGTTCCGGCCCCTTGCTTCCCGTAATTCACGAGGTCGGAGTCGCTCGTGTAGCTCGGATCTGAAAAGACAATGTCACCGTACTTATCGGCGTCAGCCGTCAGCGTATCGGCGTCGAGACCTCCGCCGCCAGCAACGAACATATCCGTTTTCTCATCCAGCGCTTTACCAGTAATGTAGAAGTGATCGAACGTGACGTGTGCATCGTTGTCCGCATTGAGATAGAGCACGTGATTCCCCGTCCCCGTCATGTCGCCCGCATCCATGAACATAAATTGGTGGAAGGAGGGCCAATAGTAGTTGAAATAGAACCTCGCATCAAGATACTTCGGATTACGGATCTCGAATGCTGCGCTGTCGATCGTGATGCGACGCGAGCCAAAGTCAGGTCCGCCACGAAGGACCACAATCGAATCATCACTGTATATGTTCGAGTGTGTTCCAACATCCATCAGTAGGTCCAGGGAAGAATCGCCTGCCGTCTTTGGCAGCAAGCGCATGGAGAAGGCAGGTCCTGCCTCTACCCCGTTTGGCAACTCCCAGGAGACCATCAGAGTATCTCGCACAATAGCCTTGGCGAATCGCTCAAGAGCGAACGGCGGATCGTTTCGGAAATAGCAGTAAGTCCATCGAATTGCCCCGCTGCTGTCGTTATAATAGTCCCCGACCATCAGATCATCTCGGCCAGTGCCTCTGTAATCTGCTTGCAGTGCACCGCCATCGTGCCCCATCTGCAAAGGGCCCACGACCGCCGTCGTATCCTCACACGCAGTGTCCTTGGCGGCAAGAGCGGCGCCACCTTTGAAAAGGAGGCAGAAGACGGTGTCTTTCGAGGCATCCGCAAATGGAATGTAACCTATCAGGAGAATATCATCGATCGTGTCGCTTGTGAGGTGGGCAATGTATGCTGGAATGATTGGACGCTCCTCATTGGCTATTCCTTGAACGTACGTCCCCAAGGTTGTGACCCGCGCGGAATCGTAATTTCCCGCATCATTAGCCCAAAATATCTGGGCGCCTGTGAAGAGATCGAGCGTCTTGCCTGTCCGGAGGTGGGCAAAGATGGGTTTGCTCCCGATTTGCTGGTCCGTGAGAATCATCCGCTTGCCGCTGAGGTTGTGCAGATTGAATCCAGACCCCGTCATTGCCTGGTAGTAGGTGCCGGAGATGCTGTCGTGATTGACTCGGTCCAGATCGCCGACAATGATGTTACCCGGGCTGCCGTCTGGACTTGGCCCCAGGTTTTTGATCAGATTGCCTCCCAGCCCCTGACCGTACACCGCGCCATAAATCGTATCGATCTCGCCCGGCACACCGAACTGCGGGAAATAGCAATTCGAATCGAGCGCGGGGCTACTGAATGGCGTGTTTTGAGAATGAGCTTCCCCTCCTACAAAAAGGAGTGCTATCAGGACTATCAAACCCACCGACCGTCTCAGGGCACGTTGCTTCATACTCATAAGAAGACCCGCGAGAAGGCAAAAGGTTACACCCTCTCAGTACAATGGTACGGGATAAATAAGTGACCTGCTTGGAAATGCTTGGATCGCGGGGATCGGTTAAGGAGCCACGATCTGATCCACACACCCCAGAAACAAGTGCCCTGAGCGTCGGCAATGGGCCTCTGGGCCGACTGTACTGGGACATAGAGTTTAATAATCTTAAGATCCGTCGTTTCTGGCAGCTTGAGAGCTTGGCTTCAATGATCAGCCGATCCGTTCTTCCGTTCTTGCTCCTGCGAAGGTGGGTGATAGTTGCCGCCAGCTCGTCCTAGAGACTCCAGTTTTGCGATGAACTCATACGCCGCCAGACCTGAATCCAGGTTCGCGATTTCACGCGTAGTAGTCTTGTCGATGAAGACTCGCGCGATGGCAGCGAGAAATTTGAGGTGATTTGCACGGCCGACCGCAGGTGAAAGAAAGAGGAGGACGATGTAGGCTTTCTCGTCGCGCCCCAACGACATGACGCCTTGCGGAGTAAGCGCCATCATGGCATGAATGTCCGTGATCGCTTCGTAACCCGCCGAGTGAGGAATGGCAATACCGGTATCGAGGAATGTGCTCATCAGCCGTTCGCGCCGCATAATCATATCCAGAATCTCCGTCCGATACTGCGAGAGGCCGGGCGCCTGCTGGATCAGTTGATCGATAAGCACTGAGATTGCTTGTTCCACCGTTTCGACATTTCGAAGATTGGCAACAATAAATTGAGGCCGGAGGAAGTCCGACAGTCGAAGTCGTTCGTCGTGCGGTGGTAGCACCGATGGCGGTGCGGGAAGTAAGTCGCCATCTGAGTCCTCTTTCCTCATCGGCACGATAGAGACACCGACCTCGCCCACCTGCTTCAGCAAATCGCCGACCACTGAGCGCGAAATGAGTCGCTTCCACCAAGCGCGTTGTGTCGCGCCGATCACGAATTGTGTTATTCCTTCTTCCTTGGCAAAATGGATAAGCGTTTCGGCGGTTGAGCGACCCCGCAATTGAACGACCGTCGCGCCAAGCGAGCGAGCCAGCGCGAAGGCTTCTCGCAATGTGTTGGCCTCTTGCTCCGTGGGTTTCGTATCCTCCGCTTCGACGAAGGCGGCAATCCATTTCGCGTTCATACGACCGGCCATGCGGGAGCCATAGCGAACAAGCTTTTGAGCGGCTGATGTCGCCGGTATTGCCACAAGGACCTTTTCGCCGCTCGCCGCAGTGCCCGGCGTATTCGTTTCGTGCCGCGCTTCTTTATCCTTTTGCTCAACATCGTTGGCGAGTTCCCGTAATGCCAACTCTCGCAACATGCTAATATTGCTGCGAGTGAAAAAATTCTTGAGCGACCGCTCGATGCGCTCTTTTGGATAAATCTTGCCTTGTTCGAGACGTTCGCGGAGTTCGTCGGGGGTTACATCGACGATAATCATTTCGCGCGCAAGACTAAAGAATGTGTCGGGCACGCGTTCCTTTACTTCCACGCCGGTCATCCGTTCCACCATATCGTGGACACTCTCCAAATGCTGGATATTGCAGGTGCTGAAGACCGCAATTCCTGCTGCGAGAATATCCTCGATGTCCTCGTATCGCTTTACGTGCTTCGTACCTGGAGCATTGGTGTGTGCAAGTTCGTCAACGAGGACGACTTCGGGCTTCCTGGCGATGACTGCATCAGTATCCATTTCCCGGAGCGACACACCCTTATACTCGTAAGTTTTCGGAGGAATGACTTCGAGCTCACCGACCTGGCTGAGCGTGTCAGGGCGCTCATGCGGCTCGACATAACCGACGACCACATCGACGCCGCGGCGCTTCAGCGCATTCCCGTCCTGGAGCATCCGATACGTTTTTCCAACGCCCGGTGCCGCGCCGAGATAGATTCGGAGCGGACTTTCCTTCGCATATTTGATCTCGTGCAGGAGATCTTCGACTGATAGAGATTCGGTCACGTTACGGTTGCTTGCGATGCTTCAGCAGATCGAGATTGAGTGCAAGTACGTTGACTCGTGGCTCGCCTAAAAATCCCAGATCGCGGCCCTGAATGTGCGACCTCACAAGTGCTTCAACGGCATCCATTTGAAGATTATTCGTTCGCGCCACGATCTTCGCCTGCAGCATGGCATTCGCAATGGTAATGTCCGGATCGAGCCCCGAAGCCGAACTGGTAATCATGTCGGCGGGTAACGCACCAGCAAGCTCAGGATAGAGTTTGCGAAGCGAATCGCGATCGTGAGTCAGGCGATCCATGAGTGCCTTGCTGGTCGGCCCGAGATTGGTCGCGCCAGAGTTTGCCGCATCATAGCCAGTGCCGGCAGCCGACGGTCGGGATCGGAAGAACTTCGCGTCTGCGAACTGCTGCCCGATCAATTCCGAGCCAATCACTTTGCCATCGCGTTCGATGAGACTGCCATTCGCCTGCTTCGGAAACACGAGTTGAGCGATTCCCGTCATCGCCAGCGGATAGACGATGCCAACGAGCACCGTCAGGATGACAGTCATGATGGTAGATGTGATGATTGTCTTTATCATAGTCGTAACCTTCAAATTCCGAATGCCGATACAATGAGGTCGATCGCCTTGATGCCGACGAATGGGATGATAACACCACCTACGCCATAGACCAGAATGTTGCGCCGGAGCACCGCTGCCGCGCCAAGCGGACGGTATTTAATGCCTTTGAGCGCAAGTGGCACAAGAGCTATGATGATAAGCGCATTGAATATGACCGCTGACAGTATCGCACTTTCTGGAGAGTGCAATCCCATGACGTTCAGCGCGCGCAGTTCGGGGAACGCCGCCATGAACATCGCTGGAATGATCGCGAAGTATTTCGCGACATCGTTAGCAATACTGAACGTGGTCAGGGCTCCACGAGTCATGAGCAGTTGTTTGCCGATCTCGACGACCTCAATGAGTTTGGTCGGGTTGCTATCGAGATCGACCATATTAGCCGCTTCTTTTGCGGCCATGGTGCCGGTGTTCATTGCGACGCCGACATCGGCTTGCGCCAGCGCCGGTGCATCGTTTGTGCCATCGCCAGTCATGGCAACAAGCTTGCCACTCGCTTGCTCTTTGCGAATAAGGGCCATCTTGGTCTCGGGCGTGGCCTCGGCGAGGAAATCATCTACGCCGGCCTCCATCGCAATCGCTTTGGCGGTCAGTGGATTATCGCCGGTAATCATCACCGTCTTGATTCCCATGGTGCGCAACTGATCGAACCGCTCGCGCATCCCTTGCTTCACAATGTCCTTAAGATGGATCACACCAAGGATATTTCCATCCTCCGCCACGGCGAGGGGCGTTCCGCCTGAAGTGGCAATTCGCTGGACCTGCACGGTCAGTTCGGCTGGCATTCCATTCAGGCCAGCAAGTTTTGAGATCGCATCAACTGCGCCTTTGCGAATCGCACGACCGCCAATATCCACGCCACTCATGCGCGTATGTGCGGAAAACGGAATGAAAGTCTTATCGGCCTTGAACAAGTCCTCTGGTAACTCCTTGACAGTCTGTTGTGCGAGCGCGACAATGCTGCGGCCCTCGGGAGTCTCATCCGCAAGACTGGATAAGTGGATCGTTTGTGAGAGATATTCGAGCGTAATGCCAGGTGCGGGCAGAAACTCCGTTGCCATCCGGTTGCCAATGGTGATCGTCCCCGTTTTATCCAGAAGAAGTGTATTCACATCGCCGGCGGCTTCGACCGCGCGACCCGACATGGCAAGCACATTGCGTTGCAACACTCGGTCGATACCCGCAATACCAATCGCTGACAGCAAGCCGCCGATGGTCGTAGGGATCAGACACACGAGAAGCGAGATCAAAACGACGACGGAGATCGTGGTCGATAAGTACTGCCCCAAAAAACTCAGTGCGACGACGGCGATCAAGAATATGATCGTCATGCCCGCGAGCAGGATCGTGAGCGCAATTTCGTTCGGTGTCTTCTGGCGTGAAGCACCTTCGACGAGCGAAATCATCCGGTCGATGAACGTCTCGCCCGGATTCGAGGTGATTTTGACTTTGAGCCAATCCGAAATGACGCGCGTGCCGCCAGTGACTGCGCACCGGTCGCCGCCGCTTTCACGAATGACCGGTGCGGACTCGCCGGTGATCGCGGACTCGTCAATCGAGGCGATGCCTTCGATCGCATCACCATCGCCGGGAATGACATCACCGGCCTCGACCAGCACCACATCGCCTTTACGGAGCATGGTGGCGCTGACTTGTGCGGTATTGCCATCCTTGCCTATTTGCTTTGCAACGGTTTCGGTCTTCGTCTTGCGAAGTGCGTCAGCTTGAGCCTTGCCGCGCCCTTCGGCCATGGCTTCGGCAAACGTTGCAAAGAGCACCGTGAACCACAGCCACGCCGAAATCAGACCTGAGAACAAGGCATCGCCATGCACGGCCCTATCCAAGTCGAGAACCCAATAGTAGGTCGTGAGCACCGCGCCGATCTCGACGACGAACATCACCGGATTCTTGTATAGAATGCGCGGGTCGAGTTTCTTCAGCGCATCGAAGCTGGCGCGTTTGACAATCGGCGCGTCGAAGAGCTTCTTCTGTTGATGGATTTCGTGTTTTGCCATGTCCGGTGACGATTAGAATAATTTGCCGGCACCCATAAGCAGGTGCTCCAGAATAGGACCGAGCGATAGCGCGGGAAAGAAGGTAAGTCCAGCGACGATAATAATGACCATCACAAGCAAGGTGCTAAAAAGTGGGGTATTGGTCAGGAATGTGCCTGATGAAGGTGCGACCGCCGTCTTGCGCGCCATGCTTCCGGCAACAGCAAGCATCGGCACAATCACGAAGAAGCGACCGACCAGTTCGGATAGCCCTTGCGTGAGATTATAGAACTGTGTGTTGGCACTTAGTCCCGCAAAGGCCGACCCGTTGTTCCCTGTCGCCGAAGCGAAAGCGTAAAGGATTTCGGTGAGTCCATGAGGCCCAGCGTTGGCAAGGCTCTTGAGCGCCGCCGGATTGACTACCGCCCATGCCGTAAAACCGAGGATACAGAATGCCATCGAGAGAAGCGCGAGCATCGAGAGCTTCACCTCTTTGGATTCGATTTTCTTGCCGAGATACTCAGGCGTTCGTCCAACCATGAGGCCTGCGATGAAGACCGAAAGAATCACGAAGATCATCATCCCATACAGCCCTGCTCCGACACCACCAAAGATCACTTCGCCAAGCAAGATATTGAAGAGCGTGACCATCCCGCCGATCGGCGTGTAACTCTCGTGCATCGAGTTCACCGCACCGCAGGATGCATCGGTCGTTACAGTTGCGAAGAGGGTGCTCTGCGCAATCCCAAAGCGGACTTCTTTCCCTTCCATGTTGCCGCCAGGCTGTGTGTCGGTTGCTGTGCGCTGGATGCCGAGCTTTTCCGTGATCGGGTTTCCAGATTGTTCTGCGGTGTAGCATGTCATCAGCCCAGCCAGAAAGAGGAACGTCATTGCACCCCAAATTGCCCAGCCTTGCTTTTGGTCTTTTGCCATGCGACCGAACATATAGGTCAGACCGGAGCCAATGGAAAAGATGAGGATAACTTGAATGAAGTTGGTCAGCGCCGAAGGATTTTCAAATGGGTGCGCGGAATTTGCATTGAAAAACCCGCCACCGTTCGTGCCAAGAATCTTGATTGCCTCTTGGGATGCGACTGGTCCCATCGCAATGGTTTGTTTGGCGCCTTCGAGCGTTGTGGCCACTACGTATGGCGAGAGGTTCTGGATCATCCCGGTTGCGATGAAGATGATGGTAGCGACAATCGACATCGGCAGTAACACATAAAGCGTGCAGCGAACGAGATCGACCCAGAAGTTGCCGATTGTTTGTACTGACGAACGAACCAGACCTCGCACGACAGCCAAAGCGATTGCGATGCCGACCGCAGCCGAAGCGAAATTGTGGAAGGCAAGGCCAGCCATCTGCGTGAAGTAACTCATTGTCGTTTCGCCGCTGTATGCCTGCCAGTTGGTATTGGTGGTGAAGCTCATCGCGGTTCCGAAACTGAGATCGGGCGCGACGGCGCCGAAACCTTGCGGATTCCACGGAAGCACATGCTGAAACCGCAGCATCCCATAGAGTACAAGCCCGGTCACGGCGCTAAATATCAGCATGGCGCCGGAATATGCTGTCCATTTCATTTCGGTCTCTGGATGAATGCCGCAGAGCCGGTAGATCAGACGTTCCAGGCCGCCCACGAAGGGCGTCAGGATCGTTCGCTCTCCGCGAAAGACTTTCGTAAGAAATACCCCCATCGGTTTCGTGATGAGAATGAGCACCACGAGATAGGCTACGAGTTGTAAGATGCCGTTGGCAGTCATGGCAGTGTGTTAGAATTTTTCAGGATAGAGCAACGCATACATGAGGTACGCGATGACCGCGATGACGAGGCCGAGAAGTATAATTCCGCTCATGATGTTATATCCTGTCGCAATAAGCCTGGAACGCGATGGAAATCGCGAAGAAGGCGATGATGATGGCAACGTATAGGAGATCTTCCATGTGTTGTGTGATTAAACTGTGAGTGGCAGCGCAATCGTGAATGTCGATCCCTGGCCAAGACTGCTCGTGGCCCAAATGCGACCACCGTGGGCTTGGACGATCTCTCGCGCGATAGCAAGTCCAAGTCCCGAGCCGGAGCCAGCGCCCATTGCGCCGGCCTCGACCTGTGCGAACTTCTCGAAGATGCGTTCGATATCTTTTTCCGGGATGCCTTTGCCATGATCGGTCACGGATAGCCAGACTTCGCGCTCAATTGCACTGGCTCGGATCTCGACTGATGCGCCACGCGGAGAGTACTGAATGGCGTTCGACAGCAAGTTCGTTATCGCCCATGCCATCTTGTTCGGATCGACTGATAGCTCAGGTACATCCGGCATCACGACGATGTCGATGCCAACGTTCGCACGATCTGCGTGCATGGCAATCGGCATGATGGCGCTCTCGATCAGGGTATCGGCATCGACCACAGAGCGCTGAAGTTCCAGTGTTCCTGTTTCAAGCTTCGCAAGGTCGAGCAATTCACCGACAAGACTCAACAACCGATTGGATTCGGTTTGGATACTGGTGACGAGTTCGGCTTGCTTCTCGCTGATTGGCCCGGCAATCCCATCTCGCAATAGTGCGCTCGTTGTCTTGATGGCACTGAGCGGGTTCTTCAGTTCGTGCGCCGCCGTTGCCACGAAATTGCTTTTGGCACGGTCCAACTCCTGAAACTCGGCGAGACTTCTCCTTGAGACGGCAACGGCAAGCAGGATCGCAATACTAACGAGCAATCCAGTGATGACGAGTGTAGAGGTCCGAGCGATATTCGCTTTCTCGATCATCGCGTCCGACCGGGCGAACATCGCGCGCTCGTTGAGACGGAGCATTCGCTCGATGGCGGCCATGACCTCGCTGCTCATGGCCGTGAGATTGGACGTGCCACCGGAGATCAAAGCAGTATAGAATTCCTTATAAGAGGCTTCAATCGTTCGCGCCGCTTCCAGTTCGCCTCGCTCTGTAATGTTATGAAATTCCAAATCCAGCGCCTCATGGAAGGCGGCATCTGTACTTCGGATCGCGGCAGAGCCAGGACGCGAGTCGAGGAGGGCGTCGACGGCGTGCTCCATCCTGTGGGCGTATTGGATGCTGCGGTAGTTCGCAATGAATACGTTCTCAGCCACGCGGCCCAACGAGGTGATGCTGTAATATGACCACCCCGCAATCAGAAGCGTAAGAAAAATGACGAGCGAGAAACCCGTCAAAATGCGGATGCGAAGACCTCGTTCCAGGATGCGGTTGGCCATGGGTCGTCTTGGATTGTCTCCAAAACTACGGTATGCGCCGATGATATGTGCGGGATGCCCAGTTAAGAGCAGATCGTTACTTCCACCGACCCACCGCGCAGATCGAGCGAACGCCGCCTGTTGGCGCATCTGGCTTGCGCGCTGCAGGATTCTGGCATCGTTCGCCCGTCCGACCCATATTGCGGCGGGTACGACGCTGCCAATGAAGGCTCCGTTGAGAGTTGCCGCGAACATTTAGAAGCTATATCCTATCTCAACGAGAAAGCTGTCGCCATCGCGGGAGACGTTCGAGATTTGGTAGGCCGGATAGAGGATCCATTTGCCGAAGGGACCGACGAAGAGTCCTGGCGTGACAAATCCCAGTGCATTCTGTCCCGAGTAGGCATCAAGCGCGAGCGTGAGCCAATCATTCAGAGCATACTCGATGCTGCCGAGCGCCCCGACCACATTGCCGATGCCAGTGAATGCGTCCGTTGCGATATAGACGCCGCCATCAAGACGTAGCTTCGTGGCGAGCTTGTATCCTGTCATCGCGTACGCGAAAAAGGCCACGGTGCGACCCGATGTCAGCGGTAAATAGAGATGGACACCTTCCGTCAGAGTCCAGGGAGCTGTCGTATCCAGCACCTGACCATGTTTCAGCGTAATGTGCGCCGCCCAAAGCTTATCACCTATGTTGATGTAACCGGGAAGATTGAGACCCCCTTCAAAATTGTATCCGTAACCGAAGACGACACGCGGCGTTATTGCTACGAACCTTGGTTCATTGGTTCGGAACGATCCATCGACTTCAGCATAGACCGAACCAGGTGCCAGCACGTCCTGACTGGGGACGTTAAAGATTGTCTGCTGTGCGCGACAAAGATTAGGGAATACTGCGGCGAGCCCGATGGCAATGGCGAGTGCTTTCATGGCAGAGAGAGAATACACAACCGGTGCCAGAACAGATAATCGAACAAACTCGCACTGTTTCGCTATCCGCCACGAGCATGCGTATAGCGTTTCGCTACGGTGACCCGTAGCATTCTGCTACTCGATCCCGTACATCCTGAGTTTGCGGTACAGCGTCGTGGTGGCGATATTGAGTTGCTTCGCGGTTTGGAGTTTGTTGCCCCCGTTTCGTTCGAGCAGGTCCAGGATATACTTCTTCTCTACCTCATCAAGCGGGACAACACCGTTCTCAAGCTGGCCAGATGCGATCGCCGGATGCAGAAATAGTTCTTCTGGGAGGTGTTCGAGTTCGATCTGATCGCCATCTGCAAAAATGAGAGCGCGCTCGATGACATTCTTGAGCTCACGTACGTTGCCGGGCCAGTCATAGTCCGCCAGTCCGCGCATGGCATCTGCCGAGATGCGATAGACTTTGCGTCCGGCTTTCATTGCAAGCTCCCGTAGGAGAGCTTCAGCAAGCAACGGGATGTCCTGTTTCCGTTCGCGAAGTGGCGGCAGGTGAACCGAAATGACCTTGAGGCGATAATACAGGTCCTCGCGAAAGGAATGAGTGCGGACCGCCTCCGCGAGGTCCCGGTTCGTCGCTGCGATGACGCGGACATCCACGATTCTGGTCTTCGTGCTTCCGACGGGTGCAATCTCTCCCTGTTCGAGGAACCGCAGTAATTTGACCTGCGTCTCAAGCGACATCTCACCAACCTCATCGAGAAATACTGTCCCACGATCTGCCGATGCTAAGAGGCCTGTCTTATCACGATCGGCGCCAGTGAACGCACCTCGAACGTAACCGAATAACTCGCTCTCTAACAAGTCCCGTGGAATTGCGCCACAGTTGATGGCGATAAATGGCGCGTCCTTGCGGGGACTATTTGTGTGAATCGTTTCCGCAATCAGCTCTTTACCCGTGCCTGACTCGCCCGTTATAAGAACGCGCGATGTCGTTGGAGCGACCCGGCGTAATGTATCCTGAAGCTGCAGGATCGCTGGGCTTTGGCCGACAATCTTCCGAAACGAGAACTCGTTGCCGACCCGTTTGCGCAATCGCTCGATCTCTTGCTTGAGCGTGCGCTTTTCCAACGCCTTCTCGACGACCAGCATGATTTCTTTGTAGTCCGTCTCTTTCGTGAGATAGTCCGCCGCGCCAAGCTTCATCGCCTCGACAGCGTTCTCGAGTTGAGCATGACCCGTTAGAACGATGACCTCGGTTTCCGGCGCGAGCGTCCTTGCTTGCCTGAGCATGTCGAGCCCACTTTCCGAACCCATTCGCATATCGGTAATAACGAGGTCAAACACTCCATTCGAGGAAAGCAGATTGACGCCTTCCTGCACGTTAGAAGCGAGCGTTACCTGATGCCCATAGTGTTCGAGAATTGTACGATAGTTGTCGCGGGTTGAAAGTTCATCGTCGACGAAAAGAATGGATGCCATTTGTAGATTGCCTCTCGTAAGGTAAAAACAGTTGGACAGGGAAATTCCTTACCTGTCTTCGATGATCCAGAGTTCTAATCTAATCCCGCGCGAAGGAGAGTCCGTTTTAATAAAGTCCGCCGATCGTGGTGTTGGATCCATAGGATCAATGCCGAATCCGTGCTTGTACTGGACGCAACATTTTGGTGTTTTCGATGTTATGGGCAATCAGGTAGGAAATTCCGTTCAGACCACTTCTGACGGATCTTCCTGGGACCGCGTTCAAATACCGGCTCCAGCAACCCCCGGAACATATTTTATTCACGTTTCCGCTGGGGTACTTGCGCTCACCTTAAACTACTCCGTGATAAACTGACATGAGGACACGAGTCTTCGCTTGCCTTGCGATTGTGGGCTGTGCTTTTTGGGCACAGCCCGCTGATGGGCAATGGAAAAGGATAGGAAGCTTCAAAGACAGTGTCACTCAGAGAGAAGAACAAATTAATTGTGTTTATTTCTTGGATCTTCCGGGGCCACCTCGGATTGGCTTCGCATGCGCTGATGATCTTTGGAAGACCACGGACGGTGGAAATAGCTGGTTTCGTTTGAGCAGCAAGAATGAACCATACTTTGCTTATGACATTGTTTTTAAGGACACCCTCTTAGGATGGGCCGTCTCACAAGCCATTGGCACACATTATCTTTGTTTTCAAACAACGGACGGGGGATACTCCTGGAAGCCATTATATACCCCCATTTCTGGTGATCCAGATCCGTTTGCTGTTTATTATTCGGATTTCTCAAACCGGCTCTTTCTTGGACTCGTCGATTCCGTGATGCTGGTTTCAAACGATCAGGGCGATACTTGGGAACGTACGCCAATTAAGTGTGCCGTCGCGTTTGCATTTACTTCTCCCGCGAATGGAATCGTCGTTACCAATCCTATAGTGTACCTTCCGACATCGGGCACTCCCACCGTGATCGATAGTCTCTCCCATGTGTTTGTGACATCGGACGGCGGCGTGACATGGCGAATGGGACATCAGCCGTTTAACCGGTATGCAAATGGTTATGCCTTTCAGCCGCTGGCTATTCCGGGCACGTCAACATATTTCGAAGTCGAAGGGCACGATGGTTTTCGAGTATGGCGGAGCGATGATTCTGGAATGAACTGGAGTCTCATTGCCGCCCCGAATGATTCAGCCGTTGTCTTGCCGATTATTCGAGGAACACTGAAACACCTCTACCTTCAGACGATGGATTCGGGAATGTACAAGTCGACAGACGAAGGTATCACTTGGCATCGTGAGGGTGGCCCATCTTGGCCAGCGAATGGCCTTTCTCGATTCTATAGCAATAAAACTGTCACGATCGCTTCGAGAGCATATGACAGTAGTGCTTACGGTCCTTTTTTCGATGGTCTGTGGGAGAAGATCGATCCTGAGTCGAGTGTGAAAGAGAGCCCCGGACCCCCTTCAACGAATCTTTCTGTTTCGCTTGCTTGCGGCACTCTTACCGTGTCGTCGTCGGAGAGCGCGTCGCGGGTGGAGGTGCTTGATGTTCTCGGCCGTGTGGCTGCTGCCAACGAACGACGGGAGGCGAGCATGGCAATCATCGATGTTGGCGGCCTCCCAATGGGCGTCTATTTCGTCCGCGTCTTCCTCGGCACTGGCGAGGTGCAGACGGTCAAGGTTGTGAAGGAATAGCTTACTCTCTGAGAATTCTCCTATTTGCAAGATTGCCTCTCGTGTTGGCCTTCGATCATGCAATTGGACGATTCCGGGAAGAGTCTTCGCTGAGGACTCTATTCGACTAATTCACCCTCGATTCTCCCCAAAGCTCACAAATTTGTTGCTACAGTGATGCTAACCAAAATGAATCAACACTTTTGGAAAGGTAATAAGTCATTGGCATATAAGGACTTGCGGCGAATTCTTGCGGAAGGCCCGGGATTCGAACTCGGAAGCCCTTGCGGGCGGCAGTTTTCAAGACTGCTGCAGTACCATTGTGCCAGCCTTCCAGGTGTGCGGCCCCTTAACTCCGTATCAAAGCAAGGCTGTTCCCGGCGCTGTCTTTGGTGGGCCCAAGTTGCACTATTTCATCGATCTCACGGAGTGAGGACAGAAATTCCGTATTTTTGTAGGACGTTTCGTCCGCTTAGGCGGATGACATGTCATATTCAATCAGTCTAATATACGACAATTTTTTAGGCCGTACACGAGAAGTTATGAGTCAACCCCGTGGCGCCGCTCAGATGACGCTACCGCCGGCGAAATTCCCTCCGCGCAGCGTGCTGTTTCTCTCGACTGAAGTCTTTCCCTATGCGAAGACTGGCGGTCTGGCCGATGTTAGCTCCGCGTTACCGCAGGAGCTCCGCATGCTTGGCCACGATGTTCGCGTCCTCATGCCGAAGTATGGATTTATTGGCGAGAAGAAGCAGAAGATTCATCTGATCAACCGCCTGCAAGGCGTCGATTTTAAGATCGGCGACAAGTACTGCGTCGCAAATATCAAGTCGAGCGCGATTCTTACGCAGAAGACGCGCATTCAGATGTACATGCTCGAAAGCGAAGAGTACTTTCAGCGGATGGGCATCTATCTCGATCCTGAGACCGGAAAGGATTATCCCGATAACGATGAGCGATTTCTGATGTATGCTCTTTCGGCGATCGAATTGTGCAAGCGGCTCATGTGGAAGCCGGATATCATCCATTGCAATGATTGGCAAAGTGGGCTCGTCCCGGCATTGATGAAGCTGATTTACAAAGACGACCCGTTCTTCGAGGGTACGAAAACAGTCTTCACCATTCACAATCTGGCATATCAGGGTAACTTCCCGGAAACGACATTCCCAAAACTTGCTCTACCACCTGAGGCATTCTCGCCTCAGGGACTCGAGTTCTTTGGCAGGGTCTCATACCTCAAGGCGGGTATCGCGTACGCGGACGCGATTGCGACCGTGAGTGAAACATATTCTGAAGAAATTCGCACGCCGGAGTTCGGCTGCGGCATGGAAGGAATCCTCGCCAAGCGCAAAAAGGATCTATATGGGATTCTGAATGGGATCGATCTTTTGGTTTGGGACCCGCTCAAGGATGTGAACATTGTGCGGCCATTTTCCGTCGATGATCTCTCAGGCAAAGAAGAGTGTAAGAAAGACCTTTGCTTTGCGATGGGAATTCCTTACAAAGAGGACCAGCCTGTTCTCGGCATGATCGCGCGGCTATCAGACCAGAAGGGGTTCGATCTCGTAGCGGAGTGCATGGAACCACTTATCAAGAGCGGCGCCCAGTTTGTATTGCTCGGTGAGGGCGAGAAACGCTACGAGGACCTATTCCGCAAGCTCCAGAAGAAACACCCGGACCAGATTGGCGTACATTTCGGATTCCATGATAATTTTGCACACAAGATCGAAGCGGGTAGCGATATTTATTTAATGCCGAGTGCCTATGAACCGTGCGGGCTGAATCAGATGTACTCGATGCACTATGGCACGATCCCTGTCGTCCGCAAGACGGGTGGATTGGCCGATACGGTCATCGACGTCGAAGATGGAACGAAGCGTCTTCCGGCAACCGGGTTTACATTCGAGAAATATGATGCGAAAGCATTTTGGAAGGCGCTCGAGCGCGCGCTTCACGCCTACTATAAAGACAAGAAACTGTGGCGTACGCTGCAGGCCAATGGGATGAAACAGGATTTTTCCTGGGACGCATCCGCAATTCGATATGCCGAAGTCTACGAAAAGATCTTGTGCCCCAGTAAGAAGACTTAAGACGGAAGCGGCAGGAGGTCTGAGGACTTTTGCCTCAGGAACAGAACTCCGCGCTATAGCCTTTAGCCCTGCTCATTCGGATTTTCGAAGACCTTTTTTCCTTCATCCTTTCCATTCGGCTTTGACTCTTCGTCTTTTCGTTCTTCTCTGCCTGGCTCTGGTGGTATCGAGCTGTGAGGAAAAAGTCTCGACGCTCGGCGCGCCGTATTATCGGGATACCGTGCAGTTCAACCGTACCATCCGCACGGATACCGGCTTTATGAAGATGCGGCCAGTTTCGGTGCCGAGAATCGTGCTCGGTGGGAACACCTATTCGATTACGCTCTTCTCACCGCTCCTGATCGTGGGCAAGGTCACGCAAGGTGAAAATATCGAGTCCTGGGGCGTGCTTCAATTCCCGACACTTCCCGACACGACGATCGCTAAAGTCGTTGGGATTCGCTTGCTGCTGAAGGACCAAACATATAAGTATGGAGATACGACTACAAGCCCGAACCGGCTGGACTTGCAAGTCTACGAATATTCTCCGCTGGCTGGCGCCTATCTCGATTCGTTGACCTCTCTATCGAAGTCCGCGCTTGTTTCAACGCCACTGGGCTCATTTCAGGGCGATTTCGCCGATGTGAACGACAGCGTTCTGGCTTTCTCGATCGATACATCCATTGTTAAGAAAGACCTTCGCTCGGCTTCACTTGCCTTTGTGGTCGCGCCTGGTGCAACCATGACAACGGCACGGGGATTCGGCTCAATGGAAAGCGGCGATACGAACGCGCGGCCCCAAATCGAGTATAGCATTAAAGTCGATACCGGAATTCTAGTGACGCGCTTGACGGCGCTGAAGGATCTTCACATTGCGATGGACCAAAGCGATCCGACTCCTGCTGGCGAGTTTATGTTACGCGGCAGTACAGGATGGCGCGTTTTCGACACATTGTCACTGACCCGACCTGGCGATACGGCACAGCTCACTGCATTTTCGACTATTAATAGTGCTGAGTTGATCCTGAGTCTGGACCCGGCACGATCTCGGCGTTCGACGCTTTCGTTTGACACAGCGGGGCCTGCGATCGTGCAGTTGTTAGGTACGAATGATACCGGCGCTGCACTCTTTGCCAGCGGATACCACGACGCGAGCGATCCGAATATTTATCATTTCCAAATACGAACATTAGTCGAGTACTGGCTGCGCAATCCTACGAAAAACTTCGGGTTCGAATTGCGCGCAGGCTATAACACGCGGACATTTGTCGCCGGAGACGCATTCGGTGTTGAAGACAATACGATCAACCGCTGGACATTTTATGGTCAGGACGCGACGGACCCAACAAAGCGGCCGAAATTCATTCTTTCCTATTCCAAGTTGCCATGACGCGAATCGCCTCTCATACTGTCATTGCGAGAAGCGACGAAGGAGCGATGAAGCAATCCCGACTGGATAGCATCTCTTCCCTCGCAATGACGCTTGCAGTGCTTGTTTTTACATGGTTTGTCTTCACGAACTCGGCCTTCGCGCAAGGTTCGACCTATAACTTCTTTGGGTTCGGTACGCCTCTTCCTACCGCCGATCCAACGATCGAAGGGCTGGGTGGGACGGGGGTGGCGTTGCAAGGGACTCGTGTTGTAAACGTCATCAATCCGGCCGACTGGAATTGGCTGACACGGGCTCGCTTTAATGTGGCGCTTCGATATGATTATGCGAACGATCAGCTTGGCGGAATCACCGAGCAGCAACATAATATCACGCTGAGCGGTATTTCTTTTGGTGTGCCATTCTGGAGCGAGCATTCCGCTGCGCTTGCGCTCGGGTACGTCCCTCTCACTGATGCAAGTGGTAAGATCGAAGCGTCAGATTCAATGGCAACGAAGACATATGTTCGCCGAGGTGGTGCCAATATGCTCTTTCTCGGCGCAGGAATGCGGCTTGCGAGCGCATTGGCCATCGGCGCACGGCTCGATCTTATCACCGGAAATATTCGGCATCAGGACCATCTGGCATTTACCGATCTGACGCAAGATTCCGCTGAGTATGAACGCGACTATCTGTTTAATGGATTGCGTCCGACATTCGGCATCGAACTGATCGGTGATTCGATTGCGGACGGTCTTCGCGGCCTTACCATCGGCGCCTCCTACAGCCTCGGAGCCAGCCTGACTGCTACCCGGGAGACGATCATCACGCCGATTTCCAGCACCCTCGACACGACGATCGACGAATCAGGAAAAGGCTACTATCCATCTTCCTTCGCCGCAGGCATTTCATATCATTTTAGCTATCGCTATCGGGCTGAAGTCGATTACTCGGCGCAGAATTTTGCGAGCGCCTATGTGTTCGCGCCATTGACTTCGAGCGGGGATCCATCACTTCGTAATGGTAGCCGTATCTCCGTTGGAGTCGAACGTCTGCCGAATATTTCTGGTGAGTTTGGTACATCGTTCGGGCTTGATCGTTGGGGATTGCGACTTGGCTTTGCATATAGTCAACTTCCCATTGAGGTTGCCGGATTCAACTTTTCTCCAAACGGTACAGGTTCATCATCATCCGGTGGAGTAACCGAACTCGCCCTCTCCGCTGGGCTTGGTATTCCGCTTAGCTTCGAGACGCTGATGAATCTTTCGTTGACCGTTGGTCAACGGAATCCAACGGACGCTAGCGTTGCGCCGAAAGAGACCTTCCTCCGTTTGGGTGCAAGCGTCAGTCTGTCGGATAAATGGTTCGTTCCGACGCGTCGAGAGTGAATGAGATAGAATCCCACAGACTCTCTGGGTTTTCTATCGAAGCTATATTATACAACCATGGATCAAGAAGTATTTAGTGCAATCGATCGCGAACTTGAGCGCCAGCAAACTGGACTCGAACTCATCGCCAGCGAAAATTTCACATCTCAAGCTGTGTTGCGCGCGCAGGGGAGCGTGCTCACTAATAAGTACGCTGAAGGCTATCCTGGTAAGCGATACTATGGTGGCTGTGAGTTTGTCGATCAGGTGGAAAATCTTGCGCGCGATCGAGCAAAGAAGCTGTTTGGTGCAGAGTATGCCAACGTGCAGCCGCACTCCGGCTCGCAAGCCAACATGGCCGTATACTTCACATTTCTGAAGCCCGGCGATCGCGTTCTTGGTATGAACCTCTCGCATGGCGGACATCTCACACACGGTCATCCGGCGAATTTCTCCGGACAACTTTACCAATTCAGTGCCTACGGCGTATCCCGCGAGACAGGCTACATCGATTATGAAGATGTCGAGCGTCAAGCGCACGCGACAAAGCCGAAGATGATCACGGTCGGCGCGAGTGCTTACTCGCGTGATATCGACTTTGCGCGATTTCGCGCCATCGCTGATTCGGTCGGCGCATTTCTGCTGTGCGACATGGCGCATCCGGCAGGACTCATCGCAAAGGGACATCTCACGAGCCCGCTTCCACATTGCCATATCGTTACTTCGACGACGCACAAGACACTGCGCGGACCGCGCGGCGGGCTGATCTTACTTGGAAAGGACTTTGAAAATACTTGGGGCGCGGTTGCGCCAAAATCCGGCCGCACGAAAATGGTCTCGGAGTTGATCGACTCAACCGTTATGCCGGGTATTCAGGGCGGCCCGCTCATGCATGTCATCGCTGCAAAGGCCGTCGCACTTGGTGAGGCGTTGGAGGATAGCTTTACAGCTTACGGAGTTCAGGTCATTCGCAACGCGAAGCGGCTTGCGGACGAACTGGTCAAACGAGGTTTTTACATCATATCCGGTGGTACCGACAATCACCTGATGCTTGCCGATCTTCGCGGCAAGAACGTCACCGGAAAAGCTGCGGAAGAAGCCTTGGACAAGGCTGCGATCACCGTGAACAAAAATGCAGTCCCATATGATGACAAGTCTGCACTAATTACGAGTGGTATTCGTATTGGAACTGCCGCAATCACGACGCGAGGGATGAAAGAACCCGAAATGGATTTGATCGCAGGATTGATTGATCGAGTGGTTACTAGTCCTGCCGATGAAAGCGTTGCGCGCCAGGTCAGGGATGAAGTCAAATCACTAACGGCAAGGTTTCCACTTTACGCCTGAGTTACCGAATCCATAGATTCTTTGGAATCTATGGATTCGGTAATGTGCAGTTATCGCTCGTGCGGTGGACCATGAGGTCGTGGCGGCCGCGGTGGTGGAGGGGGCGATGGTGGTCTCCGAGGAGGCGGTGGAATATTCGTTGGCGGTGGAGCATGATGCCCATGTCGCCACCCGTGATGACCATGCCTGTGTGACCAAGGCCACCACCACCAGCGAATCCAGAGTCCTCGCAGGAAACGACGGTGCTCATGGTATAGGTCAAGGCTCCTTGCTCGATCCCGTTGCCAGGGCTCTAGTAATTCGTCATATCGGCTGTCGTAAGAAATCATATTCCTTGCATATTCCTGTTGCAGCCGTTCCTCATCGTTCACAGGTGCCGCTTCGAGCCGAGCACGATCTTGCTCCGCCTGGATTTCTTGCTCGGTCATGATCGGTCGCAGACGTGCGGTCTGGTCCGGAGTGAGTTCGAGGGCCTTCCGCCATTTTTCTACCTCAGAGTTCACACGCTGCTCTCGATCGGCCGGTCGCGTCTGGGCTTGAACTGTCGAGAAGGCTGTAAATAGGCAAAGAAGTGAGAGGGTGAGATATTTCTTCATAGTATTTCACCTGAAGGCGAGCGAAGATGCGTGCCTGAAACTCGAATCGCACAAAAAGCGCGATTGTGGTGGGTTTGACCTATGAGGTTAATACTAATGAGGGTAAACTATTTCCGGTTGGGTTTAGGAAAGTCTTAAGGCACTTTGAAAACAATTGCGAGCTTTTCGTAACTTGTTGTTTGAACAAGTACAAAATGAAAAACTAAGAAAAACCGCCTATATTCATGAAAAACAATTCTATTGTTAAAATGATGGAAGAGGCGAGCTTGCTCGCAGAAAACAGGGACGAAAGCAAAGGCAGCCGCGTTTAGCGCGGGCCAATGAGCAAGAAGGTAGAGATTCCAGCCATCGAGGGTAGTGTGCCGAAAGCGGATCAGGAGATGTCGCTTTGGGAGCATCTCGAGGATCTGCGCTGGACAGTAGTCCGGGCGGTGATTGGAATCATCGTGGGCATGATCCTGTGCGGGATTTTCTTCGATCAGATCACCGCCTGGGTCATCACTGATCCAACATCGAGCACCACGCCGCCGATGAAGCTGATGAATACAGAGGTGTATGGTCAGCTCTCGGTGTGGATGCAGATCGTAATGTGGGGTGGAATCATCGTCTCATTTCCCTACACGCTGATCCAGATTTGGAAGTTCATCGCTCCCGGGCTTCATGAGAAGGAGAAGGCGAACGTCGCGAAGATCACATTCTTCACGATCCTGAGTTTCCTGTGCGGAATGGCCTTCGCGTATTATGTAATGCTGCCGATGGTGCTGAGCTTCGCGATGGGCTTTGTGATCGGGACCGTTACGAACATGATCGAGGTGCATAAGTACCTTTCGGTCTTCCTCGAAATCATATTGCTGAGTGGGATCGTCTTCGAACTACCCTTAATCGCCTATTTCCTCGGGCGCATGGGAATTCTCACGGCGACATTCATGCGGCACTACCGTCGTCACGCCATTGTGATGCTGCTGGCGATTGCTGCAGTGCTATCGCCGGGAGGTAATCCGCTATTGCAGTTGATCTTGTTCGGACCGCTTTGGGCATTGTTCGAAATCTCAATCCTTGGAACGGCACTTGCTGTTCGACAGCGCCGGAAGAATGCAGCATCAACAGCATCGTAACTTTGTGGTCACGTGAACTCGCTCTCTACCAAGTCCCGAAGTGCGAATCTTGACGAGATAGCCTCTCCGGTCGAGCGGGAGATGGTGGGATTCAACCAAGAATTTCGGCGCGCGATGATCTCCGAGGTGCCGGTTGTCAATCTCGTTGCGAAATATATTATTCGGACCAAGGGCAAGCAGGTTCGACCCATGCTGGTCCTGCTGGCCGCGAAGGCATCTGGCGAAGTGACCGAAGCGACATATCGCGCCGCGACTTTGGTCGAACTTCTGCATACCGCAACGCTCGTACACGATGATGTCATTGATGAGTCCGATACGCGCCGCGGCTTCGCAAGCATTCGTGCCCTATGGAAGAATAAGGTCGGAGTACTCATGGGCGATTTTCTGCTTGCGCAAGGTTTGCTTCGGACGGTGGAGACGCAGGAATATCACTTTCTGCAGATTACTTCACGAGCCGTCCGGAGAATGTCCGAGGGGGAGCTCTACCAACTTCAGAAGTCTCGGCAGCTCAATGCCAATGAAGCAGACTATTTCCGGATCATCGGCGATAAGACGGCATCGCTCTTCGCGACATGCTGCGAATTGGGAGCGGCAAGTGTGAAAGAAAACAGCTACCAGTTGGCGATGCGCGAGTACGGCGAATGTGTCGGTATTGCATTCCAGATCCGTGATGATTTGTTTGCCTTCGATCCATCCCTAGGCTCGATCGGTAAACCCGCAACAACCGACTTTAAAGATAAGAAGCTGACTCTTCCGTTGCTTCATGCGCTCTCGAAATCGTCCGACCGCGATAGGCGGCACATCCTTTCGCTCATCAAGAATGGCAAGGCGGCAACGCGTGCTTATGGAGAAGTGCTGGAGTTTGTCGAATATCACGGAGGGGTGAACTATGCGGTCTCGAAGGCCGAGGAATATTCCCTTCGGGCCAAGGAATCGCTCCAAAAACTGCCGCAAAGCGAATCTCGGCACTCACTGGAGGCATTTGCCTCGTATGTTATCGATCGGGTGAAGTAAAATAGCCCGAAGAAAGTGGCTTTTAGGGTGTAACTTTCGGTCCGTGGCGGTGTTATTCATCGTACTCATCACAAATGGAGGTGTCCATGAAAGTCCATCTTCCGCTTCTCGGTCGTAGCATTCAATACGCAGGTTTGGTCGTGTCAGTAGTTTTGGTTTTTGCGGCTGCAGGTTGCCGCCGGGCATCGGAGCCACCGACAGGGCCTGATATTCAGGCGGGTCAGCCGATGATCCCTGGGTCTGTCGGTGTGATCGGCGTTAAGGCAATCAGCGAACTTGGCAATGCCGGTGATTTCGAACTCGATCTGTTCCTGACCGATTCGAACGGAAAGCCCATTAATACCCTCGATCCTTCTTCGATCAATATTGCCTCGGCGATAGATACCTTGTTCTCATCAACGGGTATTGCAGCCGCTATGACATTGGCCAATGGGCCGTTCTCCGCAGAAGTCCTGATCGACCAATCGAATAGTATGGCGTGGAACGACCCAATGAATCTTCGATGGATGGCAGCGGGCCTATTCCTTGGCACTGTCACTCCCGCGTTGGGTGGTGATGAGGTTCAGCTTTCCACCTTCAATGACTATACGTTTGGTATCAACACCTATGGTCCATTTACCTCGAATGGGCATGCGTTCGATCGCGCAATTGACAGTTTAGAGCAGGTACTCGGACCTGGCACGCCGCTCTATGATGCTATGTACATCATGGCGGATTCGCTTTCACAAAATTCTCATAATTCGAACAAAGCGCTCATCGTTATGACCGATGGTGATGACAATGAGTCTTATCATTCGCTATGGGAGTCAATCAATCACGCGAAGGATCTTGGAATCAAGGTCTTTGCGATTGCTCTTAAGACCGGCAAGGATACCGACTCTCAAATCGCACCCGGTAGTGAGTGGGCTTTATTTAACGCTGCGATGAGCACGGGTGGTGGAGTGATGAAGACTTCCGATCCGCAGCAGGTCGTTAATTATTACGCTGGTCTGCCGAAGCTCGTGTACGGTGGGACCTCCTACCTAAAGACCACATGGCATGTGAAGCTTGCTAATACCGCGTCCCTTGCTGGAAGGCAAATCAGCGGTACATTGCATGTCGCGAGCAAGACGAACGGAATGCTAAGTGCGCCATTCCAGGTGACCTTCCCATAACGGTGTTTTTTCCCTCGATCGGGCAACCCGGAAGCAGTATGGCTTCCGGGTTTTTTGTGCACATTGACAAAGTATGACCTTTCATACGTCTTGCATCATGCAAGATGCCATCGTGCGACATCCTGCAATGTACACGAATTCAGGAACGATGATTGCCCCAAATGGGCTAAACAGGCCGATTCTCGCGCTGGCATTTTACTGTATATACTCAAAGTAGAATCTCGACCACGATTTTTAGAAATCCAACCTAAGACATGAAGAAGAACTCACTTTTTGTAACGATCGTCATTGGTGCGGCCTTCATTGCAGCCGTGCTGATTTACATGTTTGTTTTCGGTGCTGGTTCGCACTTCGCCGATCCCGGTGTTCGCGAGCATCCGAAGGATGTCATGGGCATCATCTACACAGGCGGAATTATCGTGCCGCTTTTGCTCATGCTGACCATCATGGTCTTCACCTTCATCATCGAGCGTTTTCTTTCGCTTGCAAAGGCCAAAGGATCCGGCGACATGACGAAATTTCTCGTGAACGTCGAGACTCGCCTCAAGGAAGGGAACATTGACGCCGCCATTGATCTCTGCTCCAAACAGCGCGGGACAGTAGCGAACATCATGCGTGCCGGACTCGAACAATTCAAGACACTCAAGAGCGAAGGCAGCATGGATGCATCTCGCAAGATCGCGGAAGTCAAGCGGACGATCGAAGAGGCGACGATGATCGAGACTCCGCTTCTCGAGCGTAATCTCGTCGGGCTTTCGACAATCGCGTCGATTTCGACGATGGTTGGACTGCTTGGAACCGTGCTTGGTATGATCCGGTCGTTCCGCGCACTTGGCGAAGCCGGTGCGGCAAGCGCAACGCAGCTCTCGATTGGAATCTCGGAAGCTCTTGTGAATACGGCATTTGGCATCTTTGGCGCTATCATCGCCATTGTGTTCTACAACTTCTTCACCAACAAGGTGGATGCATTCATCTATACGATTGATGAGGCTTCACTAAACTTGGTCGAGACGCTCAACACACGCTTCCTCGGTAAGGGCGACTACGCGGGATAACTGGCTGTAGTGGCGAGGTTTTCCCGCAAACCACGCGGGAAACCGATCCACTACAAAATAACGGAAACTATGGCAAAAGTAAAAATGAAACGCCACGGCTTTCGGCTTGATATGACGCCGATGGTCGATGTGGGTTTTCTATTGCTGACGTTCTTCATGCTCACGGCGAAGTTCAAGCCGCAGAGCGATGAGGCGTTACAAATCTCGTTGCCTGTCGCAGTCGCCGACACAACGAAACTGCCGGATATGAATCTGGCGACGATCAGTGTTGGACTCAAGGGCGCGGACACGGTGATTCTGTTCGGCGTCTCGAACGAAAAAGATCGCGCGCCGATCCTGAAACCATTGAACCTCGCCGATCCAAAGACGGGTCAGCCACTCACGGATGCTGAACTGGCAACCAAAGGCGATGTCCGCGTTTCGCTGGCTTCGCTTGAGACTGTCATCCAGCAATCCCGTTTGCAGAATCCCTCGATGCGTTATGCGATCAGCGCTGATAGCTCGATTAGCTACGGGACGGTCGATGATGTCATGCGCGCGTTACAGAAGTATGGCGCGACGCGGTTCAACTTAGTCACCATGAACAAGGAGAAGGGCTAATGGCAGAAGTAGTACAAGGCGGAAGCCGAGGACACAAAGGCAAGAGGCACAAATCGCGCATCGGCGTGCGGTTGGACATGACGCCGATGGTAGACGTCGCATTCTTGTTGCTCACGTTCTTTATGCTCACGACCACGCTGCTAACGCCGCAGGTCATGGAGATTTCGTTGCCGCCGGATAGCAAAGTCCCGGTGCAGATCGCGGAGTCGAACTTGTTGACTCTCCGCATCCGCGCGGACCAGACGGTGTTCTGGAACATGGGCAGCGAGGCGCCGCAGAAGATGGCAGAGAAGGATGTACCGGTGATGTTGAAGGAGCATTTGAAAGTCAATCCAAAACTTTCGACGCTCATCAAGATCGATCGTAACGCGAAGTATCAGGCGCTCGTCAACATGATCGACGACCTGAACCTGACACAGGCGCAGTTGGGGCAGACTGAAAAGCGGTTCAGCCTCGTCGCCATGGATGAGAAGGACCATGAGTTGGTCAGTAGTTTATAGAATGTTCGCAATGACAAGCGAGAGGATTTATGGCACTCAGTAACTTAGTCGTAGAAAAATTAGAGCAGTACGGCGGGATCGATCTCAAGCGAAACCAGCAGAAGTACTTCTCGAATGCACTCGGGATTTCGATCGGAATCCATCTGATCGTCATTCTTCTCTACATTGGATGGTCGTGGTTCTCGAACGATGAGAAGCGCGTGCCGCACATCCGTATTCACTCGATTGCGGAGCTTGCGCCGCCGCCATCCACCGAAAATCAGGAAGAGATGCAGCCGGTCACTCCGCCGCCGCCGAGCGATGTCGTGCGCCCGAGCCTTGGCATTCCCGTACCAGTGCCCGACGCCATTGCGCCGCAACTCACGTTGCCGAACATGAACGAACCGGCTCCGCAAGCTGCCGTGCAAAGCAACGGTCCAGTCCAGGCTGCACCCGATCTGCATATCAATCAGCCGGTCGAAGAAGCCGAGCCATCCAAGGATGAGTTTATCGACGTTTCTCAGGAACCGGAGCCGATCACGCCAATCGAAAAACAGATTCAGTATCCTGAAGTGGCAAAACGCAGCGGACTCGAAGGCAAAGTCGTGGTTCAAGCGCTCATCGCAAAAGATGGACATGTCGAGAAAGCCGAAGTGCTTAAGTCGGACTATGACGTCTTCAAGCAGCCCGCAATCGATGCGATGCTCAAGGCAAAGTTCACTCCGGCACGGCAGAATGGCACACCACTTCGGATCTGGATTACACGTACGATCATCTTCAAGCTTCGCTAAGTCGTTGAGTGATGGGACACTCGACGTGTGCGTTGCTGTTGATAGCCGGCATACTTCACGCGTTCGGACTTTTCTCGGATAGTGCTTACGGGCAACGGGCGGATACTGCCACTGGAATTCTGAAAGCCGATACCGCTGTATTCGAGCCATCGTCCAAACGATTCGATGGTGAAGAGCCAGTAGCGATTACGCCGATCGAGAGACTCATTGTGTATCCTGACGTCGCAAAGCGAAGCGGACTCGAAGGTCGGGTCGTCGTACAGGCTCTCATCGCAAAGGATGGACACGTAGAGAAGGTGCAAGTGCTCAGATCGGACTACGATGTTTTTAGGCATCCGGCCGTTGATGCATTGATGAAGGCGAAGTTCGCTCCGGCAAAATATCATGGAGAGCCCGTTCGCATTTGGATCACTCGGACGATCACCTTTAAGCTCAGGTAAATATGCTACAGCGCGATAAGATTCGAGAGCGACCGCCGAGCAGGATCTCGGGGTTGGTCTATATCCTGCTCGGAATGTTCGCGTTGTTCATTTCGGGCTTTGTTGCACTTGTACCCGGAAGCTTTTTCGGTGTCAATCCAATGGCACGTGTCGGGTTCGCGGTTGTGATCGGGCTTTACGGCGGTTTCCGCATATTCACAGGGATTGCTGCGATCCGCAAAGCCGCGGAAGCCGAAGGTAAGTACAACTTGAACGGAAAGTCGAAGAGCATATGACCTCTCGATTACTCCCATTTATGATTGTACTGGTTTTGGTCGCATCAGGCTGCGGCAAAACTGAGAACCTTCCCACGGGCGAGACAGCAACTTCCGGCTCATTCGAACTGGTTGCCGATGAAGTCCTGAAGCCCGTGATCGACAGCCTCGTGCAGGGCTTCACTACCGAGAATCCTTCGGCGAAGGTTACGGTCAAGTATGTCAGTGCGGGCGAAGCGGTGCGAGAATTGATGAATCATGAGGCTCGCGCCATCATCATCGATCGGGGACTCACTCCGATGGAGCGCGAGGTTCTGGCGAAGGATTCGGTGACTCTCCCGGTGTTTCGCATGGCTGAGGATGGGATTGGATGCATTACTTCACGACAAAGCAAACAGGATACGGAACGACTCTCTGATATTCTCGAGCGTATCCAAGAATTGTCGCCGCTTGTTTTTCCAGAGTACCCGAGCAGTATCGAGTATATTTTGGATTCCATGGCTGGATCGAAATGGGTCCAAATGATTCGATTTGCCACGACCGATAGTATCCTAGCATACATCGCTAAGAATACTGGCGCGCTCGGGTTTGTCAGCTCCGCTTGGAAGCATAAACTTGAAGTTGCAGGTGATACGAGCGTTAAGTTCTTGCCGATCATTCCGCACGATCTTAGTTCGCAAGGCATTTCGGAGCCGGTGATGCTGCACATTGCCTACATCGCTGAAAAGGCTTATCCGCTCACGACCATCGTGAACGGCTATACGTCGGAAACGGCAAACACGGTGCCGCGTGGATTTTTCGTCTATTGCATGACGGCTCACGGGCAGACGGTGTTCAAGAATTTTGGTCTGCTGCCGAAGACGCAACCAATCAAGCTGATTCGGAATGCCGAGGACACGAAGGGCGCGACGAAGTGAGAAATAATTAACGGCCGAGTCCGCGGAATAACTCAAGTGTTACGTAGAAGAGAGAAAATGTTGAACGTGAGAACATCGAATGGAATTTTCGCATCGGCCTTGTTAGCCTTTTCCATGCTATGCACCGGCGTGATCCACGCTCAGGCAACGGACGGCCGAGTGAAAGCGGCGTTGCGGCTGATCGATCTTGGAAATGCTCGTGAAGCGATAAGCACACTTCAGCAGCTCGTGCAACAGGAGCCGAAGAATGCCGAGGCCCACGCGGGACTCGCGCTTGCCGATGTCGAAATTAACAATGTGGGCGCTGCACTGACGGAAGCGCAAGAAGCATTCGATCTTGATCGGCGTAATGTGCTCGTTCGTATTGCGCGGGGGACGGTATATGGCAAACAAGGGCACGTGCAGGATGCGCTCAAGGATTTTCAGGATGCGCTCAAATCGAATGACAAAGAGATCGGTACCTATCTTGCGCTCAGTCACTACTATATTTCAATCGACTCGCTGAAGCCTGCTGAGATTTTGTTGTATCGGGCGCAGCAAACAAATGACAAAGACGTCCGCTCTTATCTCGGGCTTGCAGAGTTGTATGAGCGCCAGCACATTCCCGATCTTGCGATCGGCCAATACGAGCAGGCATTGCAGCGCGACCCCAATGATGTGATCGTCCACGCAAAGCTTGCGGGTCTATACTTCAGAACTCGAAAGTATAACGAGTCGGCCGGCGAGTGGCTGAAGATCATTCGCATCGACTCGACTTACGGAGACGCCTATTACCAGATCGCGAATCTCTATTTTCTCGCACATCAATATGCGAACGCGGCGATGTACGCCACGAAGTATGCCGCGTTGCGTCCGAATGATATTGCCGGTCAATGGCTGCTTGCTCGTGCGATGACCGAGAACGGCCAGTATAAGGAAGCTCTCCCAGCGCTTCAGGCCGTCTCTTCAAACGATTCGCTTCGCGCGCTTTCGCAACTCTTGCTGGCGCGGAGTTACTTCTTTTCCAAGGACTATCCGAAGGCACTTGATATTTATCGTAACGCGAAGACTCTCGGTCCTCTGGATTTAAGCAATTACGCTGCGATTTTGATCACGCAAGGTGACACGGCCGGTGGCATTGATCAGTACAAGAAATCACTGGTTGATGATACTATTCGTTCGGCGCAGGAGAAGTTACAGACCCAAATTGCGATCATCAATCTCCTATACAAACAAAAACGGTACGAAGAGGCCGGTCAGATGTTCGCCGAGATGGCGCAGGCCACTCCATCGGTTCATTGGTATCTCTCTGCGGGTCAGGCATATTCGTCTGCCAAGAAACCTGAACTTGCGAAACAGTATTATGACAAAGCGTTGGCGCTCGAGCCGAATTCGGTTGCGGTCCGCTACCAGATTGCTTTCGATGCTCTAACCAGCGATGCAGGGACTCAAGAGGCTCTTGATGCCTTCGACAAACTCGAAGCCACAGCCAAGGCTGCCGGCAGCACCGATACCGTGGCGCTCGCCGAGGGTTTCATGGCATATCATTTTGGAGCCCATAAGGACTGGGCAAAGGCCGCCACTCATCTTGAAGATGCAGTCAAGCCACTTGAAGGAGGCAAGTCGCCCTTTCTCATGAACTTCGAGCTCCTGCTGGCCCAATCGTATCACCAGCAGCATGAAATCGAAAAAGCAAAGGTCTGGTATGAAAAAGTACTGAAGCTCGATCCGGATAATAAAGGCGCCAAAGAAGGTCTGGAATTTATCCGCCAAGCTCCATCTGAAGAAAAATCTGGCAAGAAGAAGAAATAAGATCGGAGTTTCACCGAACCCTCTCACCGGTTGGTGCGGTTTTTTCATTGCTGCTTCCAGCGGAAATCCTTCCGCTAGCAGTAATGCATCAAACAATGACCGGCGAACCCACAGTGCTCGAACCAGGGGCCGAATTTCTTGCCCGCTTCGGCCGGCACTTTGCCCACGAACTCAATAATCCGATTGGAGCGATCTCCAGTGCCGTATTCCTCATCGAGGATTTTATGAGCACTGGGACCGATGGCTCAGTGCAGATCGAGCAGATTCAGCCGTTCGTCGAGTCTATCCGCGAAGAATGCGACCAGTTGCGAGAACTTGTGCAGGAGTTCGTGAAGTTCGTCTCAACAGATCGGGTCCTCGCGCTTCCACTTGATCTGGTAGAATTCTTGGGAGCGCGCGCTGCCGAAATGGCACGAGAAGGGTTGCCGGTAACGTTCGAAGAGAGCCGCACCCCAGAAATGAGGCAAACCGCGAATATACTTGGCGATGCCGGAAGCCTGGGTACTGTGCTCCGTCTGCTAACCGATAATGCCGTCGATCGTGGTGCGAAATACGTGCGAATTGGCCAGCCACAGACGGATGATCGCCAGTGTTTGATCCATATTCGGGATAATCGCCAACCACAACTTTCGCCGGAAGTGGCTCAGCAATTGTTCGAAGTAAACTTCGATCGCCGCAATTCCGGGTTGGGGCTCAAACTTCCGTTTATTCGGAAGGTCATCGAACTGCACAATGGCTCAATCGAAGCAAAATCAGAAAATGGCGAACTGGATATTTGCATCCGACTGCCGATTGTCGCCAGCAGTTAAGGCTGGATTTGCCGATCGGTTTCTGTCCGCAATGTAGTAATAGTTCAACATCGATATCTAAAATTATACCTTACTATGGCATCGGTACTCTTGGTTGATGACGAGCAGAATATTCTGTTGACGTATCGCACGGTCCTGGAGCGGGGCGGTCATCGCGTATCGACCGCATCCACGGCTGAGGATGCCATCCGAATCTTTGAATCCGAAGGCGCTGACGTAATCGTAACAGACATGAACATGCCGGGCATGTCCGGCATTGAACTCGTCAAGCTGTTGCGACGGCGTTCGCCTGGAACCGAAATTATCGTGATGACGGGCGCCGGGAGCGAGCGCACCGGCATTCAAGCCATGCAGGCCGGCGCGTATGATTATCTTCGGAAGTCGGATATCCAACCGGATGAACTCATTTTGCTCGTGGAGAAGGCGGCGGAAAAAAGCAGCCTCCAGACCGCAATCGATCTGCGCACGCGTATTGCTGGGTTACGCGAAGGCTTCGAAAATATTATTGGCGAAAATCCGCAACTGCTCGATGTGCTCAAAGTCGTGAAGAAGGTTGCTCCGACCGACTCGACCGTGCTAATCAATGGAGAGTCCGGAACCGGTAAAGAATTAGTCGCCGAGGCCCTGCACTCGAACTCTGGTAGAAAGATGAAGCCCTTTGTGCCGATCAATTGCGGCGCATTGCCGAAGGACCTTCAGGAATCGGAGTTGTTCGGGTATGTCAAAGGCGCATTTACCGGAGCGCAAACGAACAAAAAAGGTCTATTTGAGGAGGCCAACGGTGGGACGATCTTCCTCGATGAATTGGGCGAAATGGAATTACCATTGCAGGTGAAATTACTGCGATTCCTTCAGGACCACAAGATTTTTCGGATTGGCGATGCCAAACCGATCACCGTGGATGTCCGTGTAATTTGCGCGACCAATAAGGACCTGAAGGCATTGATCTCCGAGAAGAAGTTTCGCGAGGATCTCTATTATCGGGTCAACGTGATCTCATTGATGCTTCCGCCACTCCGTGACCGTAAGGATGATATTCCGGTGCTGGCGCAGTTCTTTGTCGAGAAATATTGCGAGCGGTTTGCGCGACCTGCTTGCCAGTTATCGCAGACAGCCATCACCGAACTAACAGCGTACAATTGGCCGGGAAATATTCGGGAATTGCAGAACGTCATTGAGCGATCGGTTATTCTAGCTGAATCGACGGAGATCGGCACGGAGCATTTCCCGAAGGATCTCATGGAGCCGCATATCTCGATCGGTGCAATCCTGGAGGACAATCCGACACTCGATGAGCTCGAGCGCCGTTACATCATCGAGACTCTCCGTGCCGCACAAGGAAACAAAGTATTGACCTGTGAGCGGCTTGGTATCTCGACAACCACTCTTTGGCGCAAACTCAAGGAGTACGGGGTAAGCGATAAGGCCATTACCGAAGAAGAAATCGTTGCCTGATCATTTCGGGTGCTGAATTTGGACGGATTGGTGTTCATAACATCCGGACTCTGACGCTGAAAAACGACATGTGGTTTTTGATCGCAATTCTCATTCTATTGTGGTTGATCGGCTTCATTAGCTTGGGCCAGACGGCATATTGGATCCATCTTCTTCTGGTAGGGGTGGTCATACTAATAATAATGCATGCGCTTCGAAACCGTCGAAAGTCGGCGTGAAGGGCAATATATGCACATTCTGCCGTTTTCTTTTCTCAGGCCTTTGTTTTTGGTATTTTTGAGTCCAATATAGCAGAATTGGAACGTGCATTGCGTGTCCGACAATGGGATTCATGTCCGAATACGAACTTCAAACAGGAACGGTGATGCCATCGAGCGAGGAGGCTTCGGCAAATGGGCCAAAGCCAACGGGCTCTGGAACCGCCATATCGAGCAAGCAGGAAGAGGAGTCCATTGGTGGCTGGGCGAGATCGCTCACGCTCCTGGGAGGCCTCTGGCTTTTCGGTGTCCGATTTTTCAAGACTCTCACGCGGCCGCCCTACGAATTCCGAGAGATCGTCCAGCAATTGAATGCGATTGGACTTCGATCGATGTCGCTGGTAACTGTGGTCGGGATTGTGATCGGTGCAGTGCTCACGATGCAAAGCCGCCCGACAATGCTGAAGTTTGGCGCGGAGGCGTTTATTCCTGTCATGGTTGCGATCAGTGTCATGCGGGAGCTATCGCCAGTGTTGATTTCGGTGATTCTGAGCGGTCGAGTGGGAGCAGGAATTGCTGCCGAGCTCGGATCGATGCGGGCCACTGAACAGATCGATGCAATGGATGTTTCGGCGCTCGATCCTTACAAGCTTCTGGTTTTTACTCGGGTTGTTGCCTGCATGGTCGCGCTTCCGCTACTTTGCATTTACGCCGATTTTCTGGCGCTTGTAGGCTCCTGGATTGTCGAAAAACTCGATGCCGGGATGAGCATCAACCTATTCATCAATAGCGTTCAGGCCGGAACAGAATTCTCGGATTATTTGCCGGGTGTTGCAAAGACCATCTTTTTTGGCTTTACAATCGGAATCGTAGGCTGCTACGAAGGCTATAACTCGAAGGGTGGCACAGAGGGTGTCGGGAAGTCCGCGACGGATGCCGCTGTCACAAGTTCGTTATTAATCATTTTACTGGACGTGCTCTTCGTCAAGCTTACACTAATGCTCTGGCCGACATGAAATTATTTCATAGCCACCACGACGCTCCGGTGCCAGAAGGACCGCTGCTAACGGCCGATCACCTTGCTATCGCATTCGATCATCCGGTCTTGCGAGACGTTTCGATTCAGGTGGATCATGGTGAGACGCTGGCAGTTCTTGGCAAGAGCGGCACCGGTAAGAGCGTTCTGCTCAAGCTCGTTGTTGGTTTACTCACACCGGATGACGGTAGCATTCTGTACAAGGGGAAGGACATTACTCGGCTGAACGAACAAGGGCTGATGGAGCTTCGGAGCGAGATCGGATTTCTATTTCAGGGTGCCGCACTGTTCGATTCCATGACTGTTGGCCAGAACATTGACATCGTGCTGGCAAAGCATACCGATTTGCCAGATTCGGAACGCGAGCAGAAGATTATCGAGGCGCTGGAAATGGTGGATTTGGCAGATGCTATCGACAAAATGCCGAGCGAGCTCTCTGGTGGAATGAAAAAGCGAGCAGGACTTGCGAGATCCATAGTACTCGAGCCAGAACTCATGCTCTATGATGAACCTACTACAGGCCTCGATCCGCTGACCGCTTCCTCAATCGCCGAATTGATTCTCGGATTGCAGACACGGCTTGGCATTGCCTCGATCGTCGTTACCCATGATCTGCCGACGGCATTTACCGTCGCTGATCGGGCGGTGGTGTTGAACGAGGGATTTGTGGCCTTCAGCGGCAAAGTAGAGGATTTGGAGCACTCCAAGGATGAATTCCTTCGAGAATATTTGAGTGCCTCACAACTGAATCGCAATCGACGAGAAGGAATTCTTCATGCCTCCCCGCGGAGACAGAGAAAACTCTCGCTCACGAGCGAGGCTGCAAGCACACAATTGGGCGCGGCCACTTGAAACGGCTTTGACCGAGCAATCGTATAAGATTTAACACTCCATGAAACGCAAAGCCGTTCCACTCCTTCGAATCGGGATCTTCGTTCTTGCGGGATTTATCATCCTGATTGTATCGATCTTTTATCTTGGCAGTAAGGAGAAGCTGTTTTCTTCGACCACGCAGGTTAAGTCCCGTTTCTCCACAGTCAGCAATCTCAAACGCGGCGCGGAAGTGGACATGGCCGGTATTAATATCGGAAGCGTCCAGGAAATCCGATTACCTCGTAATGCTCGTGATTCCGTCACCGTCACAATGAAAGTGTTGACGGATGCAATGAAGCTGATCCATACTGATTCGAAGGCTATGATCACGACAGCAGGGCTGATCGGGGATCGACTCATCGTAATCACGATGGGCAGTGATTCCACTCTCGCCGTGGAGCCCGGAAGCACAATCATGGGGCAGTCGCCTCAGGATTTTTCCAAGTTGTACGATACACTGAGTGCCGTGATTGATCAGTTGGATTCCGTTGGGATCCAGGCCACTCGTCTCGTAAAGAAGATCACGGAAGGTCACGGCACGCTTGCCAAATTGGTTAATGATGATGCGCTGTACGTCAATGCGAACCGCATGGCCGCGAATGCCAGCGAGACATTCGCTCACGCTCGAGATGCAGTGGATCGCATGGAGACCAGCGTCGACCATCTCACCAATGGGGTCAATGATGTGGTTCAGCGAGTCAACCGCGGCGAGGGCTCGCTTGGGAAGCTGCTCACGAAAGACGATGTATACGAGAATGCTCGTCGTGCATCTGAAAACCTCATGACTTCGAGTTATGATTTGCATGATGCTCTGGCGAAGATCGCACTGGGCTCGGGCCGCTTTGCGGAGGTCATGGAGGCATTTAAGCATAATTTCCTTGTCAAGAGCTATTTCGAGAATCGAGGATATTGGGATGCTCCAGAATTCGAGATGACAATCGACCGGAAAATCGATTCGCTCAATCACTTACGTCAGATTATCGATTCGCGCTCCGGTGCGCAAAAATAGTGGTTCGCAACTTTGTTCTGGGTGGCAACTCGGCGCAGAGCAACGAATCGACTGAAGCACTTCTGTACCATCATACCTCAGTACTTAGGGCTTCCCCAAGACCATGTTTAAGAGCCTACGATCGAAAATCCTTGCCGGCTTCCTCCTGGTGATCGGTTTCATGGGAGGGATTGGCGCGTGGGCAATCAATCAACTCTCGGATATTCAGAGCACGACCGGCGCGACACTTCAGCGCCGGTTCGAAGTCGTCAACGCTCTGAACACATTCGATACATTGGCAAGCCATATGCGCACCAATGCGACTCGGATGTTGCTCATGCCCGGTGATTCAATTGTTGCAGCGAAGTTTCGGGTCTATGAAACGTCGACGACACATGAACTCGAGCGCATTTCATCGGGGGTGGGTCCGCTTTCATCGGATCCAAGACTCTATCGGTCATTCTATCAGATTGCCCACCTGATGACACTGATCCGTAATGAGATCGACTTCGAGTTCGGCTCAGAGTTCGGGCTTAGTGGCGGAGTCCCGAAGGGTGCGAAGCCGATGGGAATCGAGACCCGGAGCCAAATCTTTTTGAGCGAGATTGATCCGCTCTTCGATAGCCTAAAAACCCGAATCGATTTTGTGCAAGGCAATTACCTGAGTTCGATTGGTTCGCTTTCGACGGTTTCAATCGAGGAAGGCGCACGGATCCGGACTGAAGTACTCGTTCTCGGCTCGATCGTCTTCGTATTTTGCATCTTTCTTTCCATCCGATTTGCATCCGTAATCGTTCAGCCCGTCGTTGAACTTACTGAGAAGACTGAACGCATCACTGCTGGCGAATTGAATCAACTTGTTATTCCACGCACGAACGACGAAGTCGGCCGGCTGGGCGAGCAGTTCAATGCGATGGCCCAGAAGCTTGCCGAATTCGAAGAGCTGAATCTGAAGAAAATCCTCGAAGAAAAAGCAATATCGGAATCCATCGTCCAGTCGATGGATGATGCGCTCATTTTGATCGATCGATTTGGGCGTATTCTTTCCATCAATCGTCGAGCGCAAGAAATCTTTCATTTGACTGCAGTCGAGAATCGTAATTGCCTGGATGTGGCACACGGCATTCCAGCCCTCGAATGGCTCTGTACCGCTGCGCTTAAAGGTACGTGGCGCGAGTCGAACCGACACGAGGTGATTGAATTCATTCCGCCATCTTCTGAACGTGATCATCGAAGACCGGTTCACATGTATGTCAACCGAGATGTGATACCGATCCAGTCTGGGGATGCTCCTGGCGTTGTCGGCTATCTCCTCCTCATCCGCGATGTGACGCAATCGTATGAACTCGAAAGAATGCGATCGGACTTTGTGGGAATGGTCTCACATGAATTGCGAACGCCCCTGACCGCGATTCGAATGAGCGTCGATCTGCTCGCCGAGCCTACGCTTGGACCCATGACCGAAGTGCAGGCCCAATTTGTTCAAGCGATTCGTGAAGAGTCTGAACGGCTGCTTCGGATCGTCAATGATCTCATGGATCTCGCGAAGATCGAGTCCGGGACCTTTGAAGTCCGGCCATCGGGAATCGATCTCTCGCCATTCTTTGAACATTTATTAGTACCATTTACGGCTTCATCGCAGGAGGCAGGCATCACAATCGACGTCAGGCCGGATCCCAAACTTACGAGCGTATTTGCCGATCCGGATCGATTAAAGCAAGTGTTTGTCAATTTGATCTCGAATGCCCTGCGGTATACGCCCCAGGGCGGCACGATCACGATCGGAGCCGGGTTGGCGCCGGAACCCGGATTTGCGAGATTTTTTGTCCGCGACACAGGATCGGGCATTCCGCCTGAGTTTTTGCCTCGAATCTTCGACCGATTCACTATTCGATCCAAAGATGCCAAAGCTGGGACTGGACTTGGCCTGGCAATTGCGAAAGAAATTGTTCAGGCTCACGGAGGGTCAATTAGCGTGGCCAGCGAATTACACAATGGGACCGAATTCTCATTCACCATACCCATGAAATCACCGCCCGAAGCCTCGAAAGCTCAGCCATCGAATGACGAGGCAATATCGGGCGCGAAACCACCACTCTCTGATGTTAACCAAACTTCCTGATGCCTTTTCCTATCTTTCCTGAAATGACCGCTACTTCGACCCCGTCCATGACATCTCAGATTGTCGGACATCTCACCATCGATTTCCGATCGATCGATTGACCATGCCAGATCACACCACCGCAACTCCAGCTCCGATGACGACAGCGCCTGCCGAGCAGAATTCCCTGAAAGCTCCCGTCCGCAAACGCCATATTCTTGTCGTTGATGACGAGAAGAACATCCGGCTGACCGTCCAGCACTCGCTCATGGCGGCGAACTATGACGTCGATACGGCCGCCGATGGTCTGGAGGGTCTCACCAAATTCCGGGACGACCACTACGATCTTGTCCTCATGGACCTCCGAATGCCACAGATCAATGGTATCGAAATGCTTCGTGAGATCCGCGAGCGCGATAAGCACACTGCGGCAATCGTGATAACGGCATACCTGACAATTGACACGTTACTTGAAGCTTTTTCACTTGGGGTCTCCGATTATATTCGCAAGCCGTTTTCGCCGAATGACGTCCGCGAGACCGTTCGCCGGGTCTTGGCTCGCGAGACGCTCGACACTGGACAACCGGCGCAGCAAGCTACAGTGAACCTCGAAGCCGCTCGTAAGGCGCTGGCGGAGCAAGACATACCCCGCGCAATCGAACTGGCTACTCGCGCGGTCTCACTCAACTCGAACGATCCCGATGCCTATGCCTTCTTAGGAATGCTCCAGCACCTGGATGGCAATCCCAAGGCTGCCGAGCAGTCGTTCCATGAGGCACTACTGGTCGATCCCCAGCACCAACTGAGCCGCGACTACCTCTTCTGGATACAATCCAAACGCAACGGATAGTAACCGCACGGCTGGCTACGCTTCGGTCAGCGTCCCATCCTCGAGATGAAACTGCCGGTCTGCCTTTTGGGCGAGATCCACGTTGTGGGTTGCGATCAGGAATGTCTGACGATGCTTCCGCGAGAGATCCAGGATGATATTGAACAGCAACTCACTGTTGTGCGTATCGAGATTGCCGGTCGGTTCGTCGGCAAGGATCAGCGCGGGTTTCATCATAAACGCGCGCGCCACTGCGACTCGTTGCGCCTCGCCGCCAGAGAGCATCGAGGGCCGATGATCCAACCGCTCCGCGAGTCCCACGTCTGTCAATAGCTCCACCGAGCGATCCCGTACGTCGGCGAACTCCTTGCCCGCGATCATCGCCGGCATCGCTACGTTCTCGACTGCGGTGAACTCCGGCAGCAGGTGATGGAATTGGAAAATAAATCCGATCCGCTGGTTCCGAAACGCGCTGGCCTCGCGGTCGCTCATGCGGGCGACGTTCTTACCCTCGATCTCAATCTCGCCATCGCTTGCGGTATCCAACGTTCCAAGCAGGTGGAGGAGGGTGCTCTTGCCCGAGCCGCTTGGTCCAGCGAGCGAGGCAAGCTCGCCCTCCGCCAGTGCAAAGCTGAGACCGGCAAACACCTCGACATCCGCGTGCCCAGCGACAGGATACCGCTTCGTCAAATTTCTGGCTTCGAGAATACTACCCATCAGCGTGAGCGTTTGTGCTTCATTAATATTGGCGATTGCAATTCGCAATCACAATCTTGCATCCTGACACAACAAAATATTTTGTATTTGATTTTCGGATGTTTTTCATGAAACACCGAAACCGTTTCTATTAGACCAAACCTATCACAGGTGCCCATCAATTCACCTCTAATAACTCCGAGAATCGGATTTTGTTACACCAAGGATCGCATTATTCATCAAATATTTTGATGTATTAGCCTAAAGAAAGCTTTTCGATCTCACCGACAATCCGCACCGTCTCCATACTCACGGTCACAACTTTGCGGATCAGACTTACGATGTACATCTCATCGTCCGCGCGGTTCGGGTCGTTCGTGATGCCCGAGCGTTTGTCGGTCGAGACCTGATACTGGTCGATGATCCAGTCGATCGCCGAGCGATTGCCAAGACGATACTCGAATGCCTCCGGCGGGATACCGCGAAGCGTAAGCTTGTCGTTATACACGATCCCGGTCTTGTCCTTCGTCAGTTTCATCTTCTCGACATGAAGATCGAGCGCCGTGTTCTCCTTCCACTCTTCCACCAGCGGATACTCCTTCGCCGATTCGTAATTCACATGAAGATCCGCGAGCTTCTTACCCGCCTCGGAGATTGCCCAGAAATCCGGCGAGATTGGAATGCGCGGCAACTCCCGACGCAGGTTCGCCGCGTATTTCGTCCGGTACTCCGGATGGTGCAGGAGACCATAGACGTAGTAGAAGATGTCCCACTTGGAGATGACACGCTCTGTGTGCGCGGAAGCGCTGCTTCCGCGACCCTTCTTATCCGAAGACCGGGAAGCAGCGCTTCCCGGCACACTGGCGAGAGTCTGCCGAAACTCCCCAAGCGCCCAATCCGTGATGTTCTCCGTCCGGTGGCTACCGTCTTCCGAGTACGTGTAGAAGGGGAAGCATTGAAATAGATCAGACGCTGAACAAAGATGAAGATCCGGTATCTGTTTCGCAGCAATAAGAGAGAACGGTGTTCGATTGCCCTTATCGCTGACGCATATTACAACGTTCTCGGAATCCCGCATAGGAAATATTTCCCCGAAGTGACCTGGTCTATGAATTAATATGTGGTCATAATAGACTGATTGTTTCGTAAACGGTCGATAGAGTGCGGGTCGGATATTACCGTCCTGAAATTCGTCGGTAGTCCCTCTCGCAAGACGTTCTTTAAGGCGGCTACTCCAGCTTATTTCTTTCGGGTTATTCGAAACGAACGAGTCCACGTCCGGCTTTATAACAAGCCTGCGGTAACGCTCGACATGCTCATTGTAAATGTCGAGTGTGCGACTCACATTTGCGGCAACAGAATTCGCTGAAAAATTATAGACCCATGCGTCCCGAGCGGTTTCAAGGCCGCGGCTGTATACTGAGAAGATTGCTTTCTTCGTCGAATCTACCCCTAATTCTATGAATGCTCCGAAGCCCGCCTCCATGCCAGTGCTAAGCCAGTTTTGGCTCTCATCTGGCTTTACCGAGGCCCAATTCACACCCTCTATACTTCCAGAAGTCTTTAAGAAGAGCAACTTCTCCTGCTTCTTAGCATCTTCAGGCAGTCGGGCGTAAAAGATGTTGGCAGGTGAGTGCGCCTTGGTATCTTCGACCGGCGAAGCCTGCATCCTTAAAGCCCTCTTTCGGACAAGAAGTGCAATACTGACCCCAACTTGAATTCCGAAGACGTTGTGGGTGGTCCCAGAAAGTTTCGGATTCTTCCGAACGTTTCCGCCAAGATCAAGCACAAATATCTCGTCAAAGTTCTTATGTAAGTGCTTTCTCATCCCGTCGAAGGCAATATCTGTGAGGTAGCTGTTGGTGCTCACAAAAGCTATGATACCACCTTGGTCGTGTACTTTACCGTATGCAAATCGAAAGGCTTTTACGTAAGGATCACTGAGGGCATTCTTGTTCTGCGCCTTACTCAGGCGGGCATAGGTATCCGCAACATCCCGGTCTATACCATTAGGATACCTTCGGTTCTTATTGTTATCGTTCTCATTCTGCTGCCAAGCGTTGTAGGGCGGATTGCCCATCACAACGAAGATAGGAGCCTCTTTTTGCCGTTCGATTCGCTTCGAATTCTCATCACTCATGGACTTAATCTGCCCTTGGCCTTCGCGTAGTTCGAACGTATCGACCAAGCAGATGCCATCGAACGGTTTGTAGTCGCCGGTCTGCGTGTAGTACTCGTGCTCGATGTTCATCGAGGCGATGTAATAAGGTAAAAGCATGACCTCGTTGCAGTGCAACTCGCTCGCGTATTTCTTCGGGAGCTTCGTCTTTTGCGTTGCGGCGATCTCCTTCATGATGCGCATGATGAAGTTGCCGGTGCCGACGAAGGGATCGAGGATGTGGACGCCTTCATCGGCCAGCGAGCGGTTGAACTCGGTTTTCAGAATATGCTGCACCGAGCGGACCATGAAATCGACGATGGGCTGCGGCGTATAGACGATGCCGTGCGTATCGGCGACTTTAACCGCGAAGCCCTGGAAGAACTTCTCATAGACGGTGTTGAGGAAGCTCTGCTTCTCGCTCCAGTTGGTGATCGACTTTGCCCTGTTCTCTAACGCGACATAAAAATGATCGAGCGGTTTGTAGAAATCCTTACGATTGAATTTCTGCGAAGTGAGCGCATCGACGACGCGCTCGATCTCGGCGGCGATCACGTTGCGCCGGACGAACTCGGGATTATCGAAGACGGTCTCGAAAATCCGCGCGGTGAGGATATGCTGGACGAGCATCTCTTCGATGGCTGCATCCGCAAGGTTTGGATTGATCGAGGCCCGGCAGAGTTCGGCGAAGGTCTGGAAGGCGGACTGGAAGCGCTTGTTCGTCTTCTTCTCCTCCTCGATCATCGCGATGAGCTGCTTCGCGTTCTCGGGAATCCGCTCTTTGAACTGATCGACAATATCCGACCATTCGGCCTGATCGTTGGCTTTGTAGCCAAAAAAATCTGTCAGGCAGGAGACGAGATTCTCGGGCTTCGATATATCATAGTCGTTGACGAGTCCGCCATCCTGATAGAGCACCGCGCGCAACGGCGATTGAAACAGGATGTTGTTCTTCGGATATCCGATCTCGAACTTGTGCTTGATCTCCTTCTTGAAATCGTCGTCCGAGTCCTTCGCTTCCCAGTATCCCATCAGGACGGTGAACTCGTCCATCACCACACCATCGACGGAGCCTTTGTTTTTGTTCGTGAGTGCGACCGGATGCTCTGCAGTGAAGCTCCACTTCATCTTGCGGGCGTACGTCGTGAGCACTTCCTGAAACGCGGCACGGACGGAGGTCTCTTTCGTGACGCCCTGCTTCTCGAACTCTTCGAGCGCGGCGTAATACTGTTTGATCGGTTTGTGGGAGGTCTTGATCTCTAACAGGGGCATGGGGATGAAATAGTGAGAGACATCGGCGCTGAGAACAGACCGAAATCAGAATGTAGTGCCGAAGGAATGTAGTGCCGGAGGATAGAATTCACTCCCGCCATAGCATGTGAGAAGGGGAGCCTTCTGGCGCTTCGGCACAATTTTCGAATGGAACAACTCCTGACGGATCGGGGACCCCCATATTTCTCACCCTCGTCCGCTGTTCACTTCTGTTCTCCTCATGCACGATTGCCTTCCCCCGGCGTCAATTTTGGCGATTGCGGCCAAACGCAGTACGTTTCTTTTGACGCAGTACGATGTTTTCGTCCGCGAATGCGCGGAAAGAAATCTTACGGCCGACTATAAGCTCTTCTTACTTTGGCTTACGTCCAGATTGGAGGCAGCGCATTTCACGGCCGACCAAATTGGCCTATTTATCACGGGCAGTGCTACGGAGAGCTCGCGATGGGAATCGGGGCCGGCTACTCCCAGCGGAGCGCCGTCGCCGGCTCCACTTTGGCAGCGCGCCGGCTCGGCAGCAGCGAGCATATAGCCGTCAGCCCAAAGGAGCCGAGAGCTACGGCCACAAAGTCCTGCCATCGTAATTCGACCGGTAGTGCAGGGATAATATACACGCTGGAATCCAGCGTGAAGAACCCGAATTGTTTTTGCGCGAGCACCACCCCAAGACCGAGCACGCACCCAAGCACCGTGCCCAGCGCGCCGATGAGCATGCCCTCGTAAAAATAGATATTCCGAATACCAATGATCGTCGCGCCGAGCGCGCGGAGGAGTCCAATGTCCCGCTGCTTCTCGAAGACCGTTAGCGTGAGCGAACTGAAAATATTGAACGCGGCAACGGCCACGATCAAGAATAAAATGATGTATGCCACCCAACGCTCGACCTCCATCACGGAGTAAAGCTCCGTGTGCAGATCGTACCAGGATTGAACGGTATACTTCGGACCCAGCGCGGCCTTCAACCGGTCTCTGACGTCGTTTGCATCCCGCACGTTCTTGATCCGAATATCGATTGTTGTTGCGGCATTCGACGGCAGGTCGAAGAGTTCGCGCGCGGTCTCCGCGCTAACATACGCGTTGGTCAGGTCGTAGTCCCGGTTGTTCGCGGCAAAAATTCCGCGCACGATCAGCCGCTTCATCCTCGGCGCGATGGGATCAGTGAGAATCCGCTCGAGTCCGGTCGGACTGTAAATCTGCAGGCTGTCTCCAAGTTGGAGTGCTAGTTCATCGGCAAGAATTTGCCCGACGATGACAGCATCGGAATCGAGTTTGAGTTCACCCGATTGAATGCTCTTCGCAAGTCCCGAGACCGTTCTTGCATCGGTATCCGAAATGCCGGTCAGATCGACGACCTTCGGAAGCGTATAATGCACGAGTACCGCTTTGCCATGAATGGCCGGCGCGGCATGGAGGACTTCCGGCTCGCGTCGCGCCGCCGTGAGGATCCGTTCGGTGTTCGTGATAAGCGCAGGGCCCGTGGTGTTTGTACTATCGGCGAGCGAGTCCGAGGCAAACGAGTCTGAAGAGGCCGCTGAGATGCGAACGTGGGGATCGAACTGGACATAGACGTCCGTCACGACGGAAGAAAATCCATTGAAGACCGAGAGCACCACAATCAGCGCTGCCGTGCCGACCGTCAGCCCCGCGATCGAGATGATGCTGATGATCGTGATGAAATTCTCTCGCCGTTTCGAGAAGGCGTACCGTCGGGCGAGGAAGTATTCATAGCGCATGGGGTACAAAATTACGGCGCGGAAAGAATCTTTAATGGAGAAGAGGGATTTAACACTCGCTACCCGCGCAGATGGCTGGTAATCAAATAGGTCTTATGAAGTCTCTACTCACATCTTTTGTCGTTCTTGCTGCGCTCGCCGGTAATGGGCTGGCGCAGACCGTGGCTCGTGGCATCGTGATAAACGAAGTCTACATTGGGTCGGGTCCACTTATCGGCGATCAGTTCATCGAGTTGTATAATCCGCAGAGCTCGACGCAATATCTCGACGCGAATATGATTGTTCAATTTGGCGCGAATGGCGGCGCACTCTCGGGTCGCGTGCTTACAGGCGCGGTGACCGCCTGGAAATTTCCGGGCAGGCCCGGTGGCCGCCAGCTCCCGCTCGGTCCCGGACAATTTGCCGTCATCGCGGCCAGTGCCACGAACGGGAAGGCCCTCGATCTTTCGAAGGCTGCGTATGAAGCTCACGGGGCGCTCGCTTCGGGAAACCCGAACGCGACGCAACTGCATACGCTTTCACCCGCGATGTCGTATCCCGGTCTGACACCTTCACCCATTGCCGACGCGATTGTGCTCACCGATGGTACGGATAGCGTCATCACCGATGGAGTGCTGCTAACATCCGTCATCGATGGCATGCAGTACGATACGGCGTGGATTGCAGGTCATTTACCTGCTTCGATCGATGCAGGACATACCGGCGGCCCAAACCTTAAGTTTGGTGTCTCGATGGAGAGAAATTCTAAGGGTGTGACGACAAGGAATTCGTCAACCGATTTCGCACTGTACCTTCCAACGCCAGGAGTTCAACATGGCTCGTTGCCACCACCGACGCCAGTCACGCCCAAGATTCTTTATCCGCTGGATCTCGGTCGCTTTGTGGATTTGAATCATTATGACACGTCATCGACGGACGGCACCATTACCAAGTACCGCAGTTCACAGACCGTCATGGGCACTGGCCTGAATTTTCAGGGCGTAAGTGGCGTCGGCTGGGTGCGCGATTCGAGTTATGTCAGCGTGAGCAGCAGTGCCGTTTCAGATCTTCATTTTCATGCGACGGCCGCGGGCGATATCCAAATTTTTGGCGATCAGGAGCTTCTGAACTATGCGCTCGGGAGCATGGCGTCGAACTTCACCCCTCCCAACACATGGCTCGACTACTTCAAGATGACATCGGGCGTTGGCACGAGCTATCCGGTCGGCACGGTCAATGGCACTTATGGCAGCGGCTTCGCCTCGGCAACAATCACCATCACGTTCACGGGAATGTATAAAGGCATCGAGCGCGTCGTCGTGCCGCGTGGGACGTATGATTCCGCCTATCGCTTCGATCTCACGGCGAGTGTCGTAATATCGAGTCTCCTCGGCCAGAACAGCTTCAACTCGGTCAACACGTTCTTGCTCGTGCGTGGGATCGGAATAATCCGTGTGAGCAATGCACACGCGGGTACAACGGTGGGGGGCAATCCTATCAATATCGATGGCGCCGAGAAGGAGATGACCGCCTATGGAGTTCAATCTTTGGCGGTCCATGAAGCGCCGACTCTGCCGCGAGCGCTTCCCCGTATTTATCCAAATCCGGCCTCCGATGCCACTACTATTATGCTCGAGCTGCCGGCGAGAGAGATTTTGCTTTATGGCGCAAATGGTGAACTCATCCGTTCGTATTATCTTGCCGGTGGCCAGCAAACAGCTCTGCTATGGGTCAAGGACATTCCAAATGGGAAATACTTAGCCTCCATTCGATACGCAAACGGTTCTTCTGCAGTCGCTCCTATCGTTGTTTCTCACTGAAGAGCGATAGCGCGAAGCTACTTGCATTTGGCAGAAGTGGGGGAAAGTGTTGACTTTTGGATTTTTTCTTCGTATATTGAAGTTTCCAATCCACATCGCAGCCTCACTCGGGCCGCCCTTCAGGGTAGCCCCTCCAAGTCCGAGCGCCGTTGCGTAGCCCCGGTTTATTTTTTGCACCGAATCAACGTGGTGTAGCACCCGACGTACATCGAGATTTCGAGTGAACTCGCGGGAGTTCACTTCGAGAAACCGTGGATGTCTTCTTATTCACCACACAAGTTGAACCGGATGACCATAAATGGGTTTTTGTGAAAGGATGATTAGCAACGTGACTGAAAACAGAGACCGAATGAAACGAACCCCGAACCGAACACCCATGCTGTCGCTCCTGCTTGCGGCATGCATTGTCGTGGGCGGAGCCGCACTTGCCGCCTTATCCGGCTGCGCCAGTGCACCTCGCGCCAGCCATCAGGAACAAGCCGCCCAGCAAGTGACTCCGAAAGCCGATCCGTTTGCCATGCTCGATGAGCAGGTCAAGACGGGCAACATCGATCCGCACCTCGTCAGCGAGCGTGTCGATGCCGCCCGTCAGGAATGGCTTCGCGCTCTTGTTGCGCAACAGAAAAATCAGAAGGTCGAAGTCGTAAAACATTTCGAAAACTCGATCGAAATTCTCGACCGACTTTTGACGTACCCGGGACTCGACACCAACAAGGATTTTCAGGACGTTTCCAAAAGCGTGATCGGGGATTATGAAAAATTCGTCGCTCGAATTGATTCATTACCGCCGAATGCTTCGATCTTCGCATTCCGCGAAAAATTCAATCAGGAATTAGCGAAGATGGATGTGAAGAATGTACCACTTCCTCGCATCGACCTTTCCAAGACGCAGATTCCGCTGACGATGAACACCGAGGTTCAGCAGACGATCGCATACTTCACACAGGGCAATGGGCGTCCGTTCATGGCTAAATGGCTGGCCCGCACGCAGCGATACTTCCCGATGATGAAGAAGATCATGAAGGAAGAGGGCGTTCCGGAAGAGATGGTCCATTTGGCGATGATCGAGAGCGGACTCAATCCTTCGGCTGTGAGTTGGGCCAAGGCAGTAGGAATGTGGCAGTTCATTGATGCGACTGGCTCGCGGTATGGACTCCATAACAACTGGTGGTATGACATGCGGCGCGATCCGGTTGCTGCAACGCGTGCGGCTGCTCGGCATCTGCACGATCTCTACAACGAGCTTGGCGATTGGCATCTCGCGCTCGCGGCATACAATGCCGGTATCAATCGGGTTCGTTCGGCCATGGCTCAGGCTGGCTCCAACAACTTCTGGGATATCCGACCATTCCTTCCACGTGAGACGCAGAATTATGTACCGCTCTATATAGCGGCGACACTGATCGGTTTGGATCCGGCTCGTTATGGATTTACGGACATCGTCTACGAGGCACCGCTCAAATACGATACGGTGCACGTTCACGAGGCGATCGATCTCAATGCGCTGGCCAAGGCTGCCGGTGTCACTGAGCTCGAAGTCAAAGAATTGAACCCCGAGTTACTGCAGCCATCTACGCCGCCGGTTGAATTATGTAATTCCGATGGCTATTGCCTTCGGCTGCCGGCAGGAACGTCATCGAATTTCTACGATCGGCTCGCCGCCATCCCGGAAACTCAACGCCGCCCATGGTTGCTGCACACCGTTGGCAGGGGAGAGACGCTCCACTCCATCGCGCATGCCTATGGCATCCCCGCTTCCCAGCTTGCCGAGTATAACGATCTCATCCCAAGCGAGCGCGTCCGCCGAGGCGAACGGCTTCGCGTACCGATGACGGTGATGGCTCCGCAGACGGGTGAATCTGGTTCAGAGGAAGCGAGACCGGCAAGCGATGTGACTCCGGCGAAGAGTAATGCCGTGGACGGCAAACTGCGCCTAATCTCGCATCGTGTAACTCGCGGAGAGACTCTCTTTTCGATCGCGCGCAAGAATGGCGTTTCCGTCGCCGAACTAAAGCAATGGAATCACCTCGGGCGCCGGGCTCATGTCCGCAAGGGTGAGACAATTCGCATCTATCATCAGCCCAAGAATGTGGTCGCGGCAAAATCGAAGCCCGCCTCATCTGAGGCCAAAGCGGTCGCTGCTGTTGCTCCGGCGACGAAGCGAACGGACAGGCTTACGCTCCGTTCCGAGAAACAACAGAAGCTGATGAGCTATCGCGTCAAGAGGGGCGATACACTCTATTCCATCGCAGACAAGTATGATATCGCGATTTCCGATCTCAAGCGGGCCAATCATCTCCGGGGCTCCATGCTCGCGGCCGGTACCCGCCTGAAAATCCCGGAATAATCTCCGATTTTCGAGTGACAAATGACGAATGGTGACCAGTGAAGTCATCGTTCGTCATTTGTCTTTTGTAATTCGTCGGCGAAGGTGGGAACCAGAAAACTCCAATCCGCTTTGTGTGGCCGCGCTTAGCCGTGCGGATTCCGTGCCGCGCTTCGCGCCGGCGTAGCTCAGTTGGTAGAGCAGCTGATTTGTAATCAGCAGGTCGTCGGTTCAAGTCCGTCCGCCGGCTCAGGTTTTTATTAGGGCAGATACTCAAGCGGTCAACGAGGACAGACTGTAAATCTGTTGACGAATGTCTACGAAGGTTCGAATCCTTCTCTGCCCACACCGAATCGCTCACGTAGCTCAGTTGGTAGAGCACGTCCTTGGTAAGGACGAGGTCACCGGTTCAATCCCGGTCGTGAGCTCTTCTCCACGATCTCCCGAGCCGTGCGTATAGCGCAGCGCCTCCCGACCTCGTTCTTTGGCTTCTACCATCGGCGGTACTTAGAGATGAATTGTACCAAACTCATCCTTCTTTCTAGCATGCTATTCGCAGGATGTGCTAGCAGTCCGTTATCAACGAATCCTGAGGTTTCAGAGAATATTCTTCGAGCAACCACGCAGCACGCGGCTCACGTGAAGCTCGCTGGAGGTGTTGAACTAGATCGTTATTGCATTTCTCTTCGCGTGGACTCGACCTCTTGGAGGCGAACCGTTGATGGCCCCCAAACTTCAGTTGCCACGGAAGACATTGCTTCGATCGCAATAGGCACACCCCAGGTTGCCTTGGGAATTCTCGCAGGAGCTATAGGAGGCGTCCTTTGTGGGACATTCCTTTCTCCAGAACCGTCATCTGCCCCGGCTACTCCGATCGCCCATGACATTGTTGTAGCTTTTCATTCGGCGGATGGCGCTCTCATTGGTGGGGCTCTTGGGGCGATGCTTGGGGGAGTAATCGGTGCGGCCAACACTACCGTGTATGCGCGAGCAGACAGGTTGCCGCCATCAGGGCAGAACTTGAAGGTGCCAAAGTGAAGAAATCAGGCCGGGAATCGCTTTTCAATCCCGTTGTTACATTCGATAGTGCTCATGCGTAAACCAGTACGGACGCGGAGCGGCACGCTTTATGAAGTGCTATGAGAAAAAGCGGCTGACAATCGCTTTTTTTAGGTAAGAAATGGACAGAGTTCAGGTAGAGATATTAGGAATTTCAACCAGCCCATCGACGAGTGGCGCCTATGCGCTCATCCTTCGCGAAACGGCGGGACTTCGGCGTATTCCGATCATTATCGGAGGCTTTGAAGCACAAGCAATCGCGCTCGAAATGGAAGGGATCAAACCACCCCGTCCGCTTACACACGATCTCCTCAAGCAAATGGTGGAGTCGCTTGGTGGCTCGATCTCGGAAGCATCGATCAACGAACTTCGCGACGGGACGTTCTTTGCCAGCCTTCGACTATCCGACGAACAGGAGATCGATGCCCGGCCTTCCGATGCCATCGCGCTTGCAATCCGATTTGGTGTGCCGATTTATGTGACCGAGAGTGTCATGACCGAAGCCAGCTTTTTGCCTGAGGAAGGCGAAGAGGAAATTGAGGAGGGCGAGGAAGAGGAAGACATGGGTCTCGAATCGCAACTCGCAGCAAAATCCGAAGAGAAGCCCGCCAAGACCAACAAGCCGCTTACCTTGCTCGATCAACTCAATCAGCAGCTCAACGAAGCGATCAAAAAAGAAGAGTACGAGCGAGCCGCAAAGATCCGCGACGATATTCAGAAGCACCTCGCCGAGCGAAAGCAGTAAGGACCGCCGTCAAGTCAAAGCTCGGCCCGTGCCATTTTCGAATTCCTCGATCAGATAGACTGCATAGATTTCGCAGCCATTCGCGCGAAATACGCGTTGCATCGGAATGTTGTCTGGCGGCGTCGATCCAACATATTTCTTCGCACCCAGCGCACGAAGGGATTCGAGGCCATGCGCATGGATGATCTTGCCATAACCTAGCCCTTGAAACTTTGGGAGGATGCCAACATGGAAGATCGAACCCAAATCCCCAACGTCTTCATAGATCTGCGGAAAGACGACACCAGCCGGCTCATCATCTAACATCGAGATAAACCAGTGTCTTGGATCGTATGCTTCGCCAGCATGAAGCTCGAGCAGTGTTGGTCCGCGAGAGCCTCCAACCGCGGATAGAATTCGATCGATTTCAATGGGCTTGAAATCAAGGATCGAGCGGTATTCGAACGGATCGCTATAGGGCGAGCGGTAGTCGTCCAGACGCCTGCGAGCGTAGCATTTTAAGAATACGCGTGCGACGCGTGGTTCGACTGCTTGCACCGGGTTCATCGATAAATCATTGAGCGCATGGAAGCCGAACCGAAGTCAAAATCCGAGTTGAAGAACTCAGGTTGCTCGTTTGGATCCGTCGCGCCAAGCACATAGAGTAAAGGCAGAAAGTGATCGTAGGTCGGATGCGCCATCTGTGCGAGCGCCCCGAGTTTCTGAAATTCGATTGCGGTTCTATGATCACCATCTTGAATTGCCTTCGCCATGATCGCGTCAAACTCAATCGCCCAGTCATACGGCGGACCGCCATCGAACCGGACGCGACGAAGATTGTGCACCAGATTGCCGCTGCCCATAATAAGTACGCCTTGCTCCCGCAATGCGCGGAGCTGTTGCCCAATCTCGTAGTGGAACTCTGCCGGCTGACCGTAATCAATTGAAAGTTGATAGACCGGAATGTCGGCTGCGGGAAACATCGGGAGTAATACGCTCCACGTTCCGTGATCGAGTCCCCAATCCTGATCGAGGGCAATAGGCACACGAGTTACAGCATCCTGCGTGGCTTGAGCGGCTTCGGGAGCACCAGGTGAGGGATACTCCACCTGATAAAGCTCATTTGGGAATCCGCCGAAATCATGGATGGTCTTCGGCCGTGTCATGGCCGTGACCATTGTGGTTTCCGGCGTGATCCAATGTGCCGAGATTGAAAGGATCGCCCTCGGATTCGGTAACGTCTTGCCGATCTCGCGCCATGTACGACTAAAAGTGTTATCCACGATCGCATTCATCGGATTGCCGTGCCCGACGAACATTAGTGGCATGCGGTCGCTGGAAGAGTTTTGGATGCAGTCAATCATAAAGCCGGATTAAGCTGATTATTTCTAATTGTACTGATGGACTGTGAAAAAGATTCTTGGAAGATTCATCAGTGTAATCAGCAAATAATCAGCATTATCCACATTCAGAATGCTTCCAGGATAGAAAAATAGATCTGGCGCGAATCACTCCCGATGCCATAATCCACCCTGGCGCTAATATGCTCGCGGGGAACGACGAGGAGTCTCACACCCAAGCCAAAGGATGGATGCAAGCCGTCGAGCCTGAAATCCGAGAGTGTGTGTCCGACCTCACCCGCCCCGGCGAAGATGGCCGCTCCAAAGCGCCACCAGACAGGGAAGCGGTACTCTGCCTGCAGAAGTCCCATATCATTGTCGCGAAAGCGCAGGAGATAATACCCGCGTAATTTCGAATCACCTCCAAGTCCCGCCATCAGATAGAATGGCTCGTTGCCATTCGCGAGCACGCCATACGCTTGCACCGCCAAAGTCTGCGATTCGGTCAGGGGAATAAACCGCCGGAGATCGAGCGTATACCGATTGAAGGTGTAATCGCTTCCAAATGATCTTCCATAGAAGATCGCCTCGATATCTTCATAGTGGCCATCATGCGTGGAGTACTTGTTGTCGCGCGTATCGAACAGGGCAAGCGCACCAATGCCATCTGACATGCCACCGCTCGCGCCCGGTATTGTGCCGGATGCAACAATCCCGCCCGGATTTGACGAGAGAATTTCGTCGTTGCGAAATTCCGCCTGGATTCCCGCATTGAATCCTTCGCCACGCGGACTCCGAATCAGGTTCTTGGTAAAATAGAATTCCCCGCCACGCCGGATCGGCGTATAATTATCTAATGGACTCGATGGGCTGTAATTCCCGACACCAAAAAAATCCAGTGGGATCCGCTGGTAGTGTACGCCGGCATTGAAGTGATATGCGTCATGCACGAAATATTCGTCGGTATTGATGCCTATTGAATATTGATGCTTTTGGCTGTACATGACCCCTGCCGAAAAATCGGACGGCCGTGTATCGTGGACAGAAGTATCTCCACCGATATAAAAATAATACAGTCCGACCAACCCTCCGACCCATCCGGTCTCGGGAGAATATTTGATGTACGGGGCTCCTGCAAAACCTTGCGGCTTTTTGGCGTCCGTGAATTGAGCGGCCAGACGAAGCGGAATCAAACAAAAAGCGAGCATTGCTACAAAAATCCCGGTCCAGTGGGACGTGCCGGTATGAATTTGGTTGAGCTTCATAATCATAGTATGATTCTTAAAGAATAATTTTTGCACATATAGGATATGAAGACTCTAAATCCATGCCTCTCTCACCTTGTGTACATTAAGGTTGCTTCATGGAGCATCGCGCTGATGCTGCTCCTGACCGGCACCGCCTCCGCACAGGGACCGGAAGGGAAGAGCTTTGGCTTCGGCCTCATAATTGGCTCACCTTTGGGTGGGACCATCAAGGGCTGGCTCAGCCCGGAAAATGCCCTCGTGGCCGATATTGGGGCCTCTTATTTCGGAGATCCCCGCATTCAGGCTGATTATCTGTGGCATTTCGATGTCTTCCACAGTCGGATCGTTAAGATGTACGCTGGGCCGGGACTCGCAATCGGGTTCGGCAATGAGATTACCGGCTTCCGCTGGCACCGGGAGGACGTCATCGTGGACAATACCACCACCGTGGGGTTCGGGATGCGCGCCATTTTTGGTCTGAATGTTATTCCCTCTCGTACCCCGCTCGAAATCTTCGCTGAAGTAGGACCGCTGATCGCATTCAGCCCAGGCTTCGGCGTCGGTCTCGATGGCGCGATCGGGATACGGTTCTATCCGTAGAGCAAATACAAATCGCCCTCCTGCACGAGGCAAGAGAGCGGTTAATCTGAGAAGGAACGTGGAGACTTGGGGTGGTGAATGGCTACTTCGTTTTCACGTCTGCCACCGCACCTGGCTTAGGCATCAGGCCAAGCTGACCGATCCTTGCCGCTTGTTCCTCAACTACCACTTGGCCAGTCGTTCTGCCGCCGCTTTGATCTTCGCTGGATTCGGCAGCGTCGCATCTTCGAGTACTTTTGCAAATCCGACCGGCGTGAAGAGCGAACCAACGCGCTGGACCGGTGCATCGAGCGATTGAAATGCATGCTCGGTGATGAGAGATCCAATCTCTCCGCCGAAGCCGCCGGTCACTTTGTCTTCGTGCACGACAAGTGCGCGGCCCGTCTTCTCGACCGATTTGAGGATAGCATTGAGGTCCAAAGGATAGAGCGAGCGTAAATCGAGCACATCGCACTGGATGCCCTGATCCTTTGCAAGTTCTTCGGCAGCCTGAAGTGAAAAGTGTGTCGTCGTGCCGTACGTGATAATCGAAAGGTCGCTACCTTCGCGGCGCAATCGCGCTTTACCAAACGGGACAAGTTCGTTGTCGGCCAGCGAATTCGCTTTTGCCTTCGGATGATAGTACAGTACTTTAGGCTCGAGGAACATCGTGATCCCCCGCGTACGAAGTGCCGTCCGCACGAGGCCTTGCGCGTCGTCCGCGAACGACGGAATGACGATCCGAATGCCGGGGATGGTGGTGAACGTCCCTTCTAAATTCTGCGAATGATAGAGTCCTCCACCGATGTAGCCACCGGAGGCGAGCCGGATCATGATGTTCGGCATGTACTGTCCACGCGTGCGCCATGCCTCGTGCGTCAGCTCGACGAAGGACTCCATGGCCGGCCAGAAGTAGTCGGCGAACTCCGCGCCTTCAACCACGCACCAGATGTGCTCCTGATCGACGCGGCAGAATCCATCGGCCGAGCCGAGAATAAAATCTTCGGCAATCGGCCCGTTGAAGACGCGCTGGTTACCGAACTCCTGCAGCATTCCCTTCGTCACATTGAAGACGCCGCCTTTATTTTTCGAGGCCACATCCTGACCCCAGAGGAAGGTGTTCGCATTCAGGTGAAATTCTTCTTTGAGCGTGCGGTTGATGCCCTCGATAAATTGCATCCCCTCATCCTTGCCGCTCGGGATTGTGAAAGGATAGAACTTCACATCAATATCATCCGCCTGGAATTCATGCGGAGCTGGCGATACGATCGTATCCGGCGCCAGCAAATATTCGAGCACGGTCGAAGCATCCGGCGAAGGCGCCCCTTCGGCTTTCGTTGATGATTCGTTGAAGATTTTCTGGTTGTCCGCGTGGATCGTATGAAGCTCCTCAACCGTCGCGATTTCGTTTTGTACCAGCCAATCGCGCAAGCGAATCAGTGGATCGCGCAACTTCACTGCTTCCAACTCTTCTGGAGAGCGGTAGAGATCGTGCCGGTCGGAGTTCGAGTGTGATCCAATCCGTACGCAATCAGCATGGACCATCGCCGCGCCCCGGCCACTCAGACACCACTCATACGCTTCCTGCATTGCGCGGTAGGAATCCAGCATGTCTGTGCCGTCGCAATACGTGATCAGCAGATTGTCGAAGCCCCGGAAATTATCGGCAACTCGTGTGTTTGCCGATTGGTCCGTGACTGGCACCGAGATGCCATACTTATTATTTTGTATTACAAAAATCGCCGGGACTTTTTCGCGAGTCGCCCCATTGACGGCCTCATAGAAGAATCCTTCGCTCGTGCCGGACTCGCCGCCGGAAAAAATCGCGACCGCGCCGAGCTTGTAATACTTGATCGCCCGCGCACAACCGGCGACATGCTGCGCGTGATTATTCGTGAGCGACGACCCATTCTGAATGCCGATCGACATCTTCGCGAAGTGATTCGACATGTGGCGTCCGCCGCCAGCAATATCAGTGGCTTTCGAAAGCCCATTCAGCACGATCTCCTCGACCGTCATGCCAGCCGAGAGGCACGTCATGAGATCGCGGTAATAAGGGAAGAGATAATCCTTCTTTTGGCGAAACGACTGTCCGATTGCAAGCTGGATGCCTTCATGTCCGGCGCAGGGTGCATGATAGCTCCATCCCATCGCCTTCTTGAGGTAATTCGCGGCGGCAACATCGGTAATGCGGCCAAGATCCATCAGGCGAAACCAGGCAAGCAATTGCGCGCGATCGACTCCGGCTTGCTCGAATGTCCCATTGAAGCTACGCGCGCCATCGGCGAGCGGCCCGCGAAGTTCAGCGCCGTTCGGCATGCGTTTCAGCGATACCGGCGCGATCTGCGGCGCGACAGCTTCGGTGATCTGTTCGATCTCTGCAACCGTATTGCTGCCAGAGGAGTCGACCGCGCCATCGCCCGTGAGTTTATGCGTCGGGTCCCCCGGCTGTGAGGCGCCGCCCGTGCCTGCGACGGGAATCGGGGGAGTGGCTGGCGTCTTCTTCACCTCACCGCCATTGACCGATCCCTTTCCGTTACCGTTGCTGGATTTTGTGACTGCTGTAGTTTCCTTAATTGCTTCTTTTTGCGACATTTCCTCTGCGACTTTGGCGTTCCTGGCAACCGTTTCCGACGTGGGCTTTGACTTCTTAGCCATTGCAAATTGTAAAACAAGTTGGAGAGTGAATTAGTGGCAATTGGGCGTTCGTTGCTCAAAAGCGCCTATCGTAAGGCTTTTTGTTCGCGAACAATGGCGGCAAATGCTGAATTGTTTCGGAGTGACAGTAAGAGTGGTTCATGCTGGATATCGAGTTTAAGGCCCTCCCGAACAGATCGGCGGAGCAGCGGGATAGCTTCCGGAGCATGCAAAAATGCATAGACCTCCGAAAGGGTGAGTAGCGTATACGCGCTGACAGAAGGATCGCTCGCAACCAATTTGAACTTATCGAGCATGTCCCAGAAATCCCCGTGATTACCAAAGAGACTTGAAATCAATCGTGCATGATTATCGTCCGGGTGCCGCTGAGCATATACGGCCCATCGCGCCCGGCCTCGTGGCATGAGTGTGTCATTCCAAAGCCGATTGAATCTTGCCGTGTCATGCTCGTAGAGCGCGCCGGCGGCGAACGCAAGATTGACATAGGTCCATCGATCGGTCGAGTCCAGACGGAGCGCATGAGAATAGGCTTGCACCGCTGTGCGGACATCCCCATCGACTTGACACACGTATCCGTAGTTGGAGTAGGACGAAGCATTGTTGGTGTCGAGAGCAATCGCCTTTCGGGCAGCGATGGTTGCCGCCGAGAGATCGCCTTTGACCGCGGAGAATCGCGCCAGCGCCGCATAGCCCACCGGCTCGCGCGGACTCACTTCGATTGCCTTGAGTGCATACTGGTATGCCGCGCTGCTGATGCTGTCGCTTTGATCGAAGAGATGATAGTAATCGGAATAGATTTGGGCAAGCGCGCCGTAACACTGATGGAAATTCGAGTCAAGCTGCAACGTTTGTTGAAGGAGCGAGATCGCATTCTGAAAATCGCGGGGGCCATAGTGCCAACGAAGCTCCCAGGCTTTGAGATACAACTCGTATGCCTCCGGGTTCGTCGTGTATCGCGGCGTCAGACGCGAACCTGTAGAGGGGAGTTTGACCCGCATCGCGTCCACAAGTCCGCTTACCATTTTCTCCTGGAGTGCGAAAAGATCGGCCATGCTGCCGGCGTACTGATTACTCCAGACCACTTTGCCACTGGTGGCCTCGATGAGTTGGAGCGTTGCGTGCAGCTCGTCGCCGCTGCGCTCAAGCCGTCCGGAGGTCACATAATTCACACCAAGCTCGCTGGCCACGCTGAGCGGGGAGGCTCCGATCTCGTTATAATCATTGATCGTGTTCTGCGGGACGACACGCAGGCCGGGCAGTTTGGAAAGCGAGCCGGCTATTTCGGCGCTGATCCCGCTTGCGATATATCGATTGGAACGGTCGGGGCTGCCGTCTTCCAGCGAGAGCACGGCAAGGCTCAGCGATTCGGGACCCGCACTGACCGGACGGGAGCCACGCACCAGAAAGAACCCGAGCACCAGAATGGCCAACAGCGAGGGCCCGGCAATGAGTTGAAAGGTTCGACGGTTTCGCGGCGCGGCCGACAGAATGCGTTGCGTTTGCGCAGCACGGGTATCCGGCAGCGTCAGGACTCGCAAAATTCCTGCTAGATCATTGAGCGCGAGATGCTGCAAGCCAGCGAGTTGATAGCGAATGGAAATCGGGATTTCGACGGGCTCGAGTATGACCGGGAGAATGCGCTTCTCACGCTCGAAGGCGAGCATGACTTCGCGCTCGACATGGCGGGAGCTGACGGAACGAGGTGATAGCAGGAGGAGCAACGTGCCGCAATCCTCGATGGCCTTCGCAATCTCGCTGCCCCATGAGGAGGAGCCTTCGATGCCAGTACGGTCGATCCACGTGTCTATTCCATTCGATCGAAGCACATCGAGAAGTTCGAGCGCCTGCGAGGAATCGGAGCGAGAATACGAGATAAATACGTGGGCCATTATCGAAACCAGTGGAGGAAAAGAATAGGATACGCCCTAAAAAAAGACAGAACGCCGGCGAGATTAGTGCCAAATATTGACAGATATGAAGCATTGCATATTTCCTCGTTGGTTTTGCCGGCCCCATGGCAAAAAAGTGCAGGCAAGAAAGCTGGAATGAGATTCCTGCACACAGGTGTTTACCGCCCCTCATTCATTGACCCATGGAACACCAACAATCAGAACCTGGACCCGAATCGAAATCAGAGCCTGGACCCGAATCCCAACCAGAGCCCGAGCCTGAGCCTTGTGAATCCACGGGCCGAGGACAGAGTCCCCAACGTCTCACTCCACTATCGTTTCGTCCGCCTCGTAGCCTCGGCCACGCGGGGGATTCCGGCACAGTCATATTGGTAGGGCGCAATATGATATTCCTTTCCGTTTGTGCGATCGATTCCATTGCATATCAAGTGCGACTCCAATTCGATGGATTAACCGTTATCGTTTTGCCGGTCCGGGTGTTTGAGGCTGTGAATAAGGAACTCGTAAGATAACTGCTGCATGAAGCTCGTTCTCATTATCGTCCTGAACGCTGGCCTGCTGGGCCTGTTCGTCTACCTCCTGCGAAAGAAGAACCTGCTTTCCTTCATGGATGGCGGGAAGTGGTGGCTGACGTGGCTCTCGATCGCCATCATCACGCTGATGGACGAGTTGACAAGCGTCTTCTATGTCGCCGCGGAATCCTATTTGATAGTTGGCGTCGCCGCGTTCGTCTTTATCATCGCGACATCTGTGCTCATGCGGTTCTTGTCGAGCCGGATGATCGAAATCGCGCACATTCTCGAAAAGCACGGCATCCGTGGTGGCGGTGTCTATAGTTTTAGTTACCTGGTGCTCGGGCCTACGATGTCGTTCGCCGCAGTGGCTTCGATTCTTGTCGATTACATTTTGACGGCTGCGATTTCCACCGTTGCGGCCGTAGGCAACGGGGGTTCGTTTTTCAACCTCTCGCCGGTGGTTATTTACATTCTCATGTTTGCCGTTGTGTGGGGAGTTGCGTCGCTGAATATTGTTGGGATCCGCGAGAACGCGCGGTTTACGTTTCTCATTTTCATCGTTGCGGCGATGATTCTCCTGACACTGATTCTTTCTGCGGTCATCGACCCAAGTCCGGGACAGTTCACCGCGGCCACGGAGGGTGTTCACTTCACACTCACTGGCATGTTCGGGCACGGCTTGTTCAGTGGCATCAGTTTTATGATCTTTGGTATTTCGGGTGTTATTCTTGCCTATTCCGGAATCGAAAGCGTGATTCAGACGGCGGGCTTGGTGAAATCCTGGAAGGACATTCGCAAAGCATACATCTTTCTCGCTCTGACCGTCGGCATCGTTACGCCTCTCATTACGATGCTGGTATTGACTCGCACCGACATCGACTTCAAAGCACACGAGAACGACCTGATCACCTATTTTGCCAATGTGGTGAATGGACGCGTCTTCTCGTATCTCATGGGCGGGCTGGCGAGCTTTACACTGATCATGGCCGTCAACACGGCCTTCGTGGCATCGAGCGAACTTCTGGAGCGCGTCGCGCACCGGTATGGGTTCGACTGGTTGATCAAAACCAATAAGGCGGATTCGCTCTATCGCATTCACATCATGAATGCCACGCTCTTCAGCGTGATTATTGCCGTCACGGCCGGAAGTCAAACGATGCTCGCGCACATGTACGCCGTTGGCCTTGTCGCGAGCTTTACGATCAACATGGGCGCACTAGTCTATTACCGCTACTCACGCGGGAGCGAAGAAATTCCGGACTATCATACGTCGCGCACGGGCACCCTGCTCATATTCCTATTGCTGCTATCGGTCTTCGCGTTCATCGGTTATCACAAGTGGCAGGGCTTTGTACTATGGGCGATCACGGTCACGATCTTTCAGATCATTGGCTTCCGTGTGGCCAAGCGGCGCGCGCCGGAAATTCAGCAATTCCGCAAGACCGACAGTCCAATGGAGCTCATGTTCCGCATTGCCGAAGCGGATGAGACGAAGGACTTTCATCTGTTCTTCCGGCGACAACAGGACACCTCGCCACTGAATTCGGATCCGAACGTTGCATACATCACGCTCTACTCACCCCGCTCGGGATCACCGCAGAAACTTGGCGAGAATCATTACTTGCTGACCCTCTTCCGTGAGTCGCTGGCGCATCGGCTTGTGGCACTGATCTATATGCTGCAGTATGATTTTGCCGATCGCAAAATCGTCTTCCACCTTGGCTGGCCGACCTCGAGTTGGCTCGATCGGTTCTCGACGGGCGTGATGGTCTTTTCGCTGATGCGACTGCCGCGACGCTTCCCGGCGTATAGCTTTGTCATTGAGTATAAGGGACAGGAACACGAGGCCGCCGAGATTCAGGAAGCTGAGAAAAAGTAGTTACGAATAGCAAATGCCGAAAAGCGAATTCCATCACCGTGCTAAGTTGTCATTATGAGGGATGTCGGCGTAATCATCGCAGCGGCTGGAAGTGGCAGCCGATTCGGTAAGGTCAAGCAATTCGAATTGCTCGGTGATCTCGCGCTGTATCAATATGTTGCGCGAACGTTTTCATCAATCGAGTCAATCCGCGCGCTTGTACTTGTCGGCCGTGAGGAAGAGGTGCCCACATACGAAGCCGGTCTACGCGAACTCAAGCTAGAATGTGAGTGCCACGTTGTTTCCGGCGGCGCGACACGACAGGAATCGGTGGCCAAGGGTTTGGATGTATTCCGTGCATTTGACGGCATCGAGGTACTACTCGTTCACGATGCCGCGCGGGCATTGGTGAATCCGCCGCTCATCGAGGCGGTGATTCGGGCAGTCCGCGAGCATGGTTCGGCCATTCCGGGACTACCGGTTGTGGACACACTCAAACGAACAGACGGTCAGAGGATTATCGAAACAGTCTCGCGCGAGAATCTCTGGCGCGCGCAAACGCCGCAAGGAGCACGCCTCGAGTTGATGCTCGGGGCGTATGATGTGGCGCCGGACATACTCCGCACGGCGACTGACGAGGCGCAGTTGCTCGAGCGGATCGGTGAGCATCCGTGGATCGTGCCCGGAAGCGAGTCGAATTTCAAGATTACATATCCGGCCGATCTGGAGCGCGCGCGTTCCGTTCTGGCCAACGCATCGCAGATAGATTAGCAGTTTATGAGCGCAATTTTATTCAACGATTTCTGAAGAGCAGGTGTTGTATCGGCTTCTAAGAGAATTCGCATACTGCCGTCCAAAGGAAATTACAAAGGATTTAGCAACGCATGTTGAGTCTGGTTCTCATTGTCATCGCGAGCTACCTGATCGGCTCGATCCCATTTGGGATCATTATTTCGAAGCAATTTCGTGGATTTGACATTCGAAGCAAAGGTTCGGGCAATATGGGCTCGACGAATGCTTTTCGAGTGCTCGGCTGGAAATTGGGCCTCGCGGTCCAGGTTCTCGATCTGGCCAAAGGACTGGGTGCGGTTCTGCTTGCCACCTATTTCTTCAACGGCCTTCCGTTTCATAATGCGACGCCGTTTCAAGACATCACGATTTTTCGTTTGATCGCCGGATGCTCCGCAGTTCTCGGCCACGTCTACACGATCTTTGCTGGCTTCCATGGTGGAAAGGGAATTAGCACAGCGGCTGGAATGCTGATTGGCGTCGCGCCGATCGAAATTGCAATCGTGGCCGGCATCTTCTTACTGGTGGTTGTTCTGAGTGGGTATGTCTCGCTCGGGTCAATCATTGCCGCGATCATGTTTCCGACAACGATGTTCCTGCGTGAGAACGCGTTCGGAGTTCATATCGTCGGATACAGCACGCTGATCGTCTTTGCGATCGGGCTTGCGCTCTTCCTGATTTTTACTCACCGGGCGAATATTACACGCCTGATCGAGAAGCGAGAAAACCGCTTCGATGCATTACGCATTTTCCGCAAAGCGTCATAAGATTTTCGTGGCCCTTTGGCCACGGACAATCACGACCGTGGATTAGCCCGGCAAACGACGCTACGCCTTCAATTAACCATGAATACGGCTGTCATTGGTGCAGGTGCCTGGGGGACGGCACTGGCGCGCGTGCTCATGGAGAGAGGCCACTCGGTTACGCTCTGGGCCCATCGTGAAGAGTTTGCAACTGAGTTGCGCGAATCTCGCGAGAACGCGATCTATCTTCCCGGAATCCAGATCGATCCAGAGATCGAAATCACGCATAGCCCGGAGGCCATTGCTGGCAAAGAATTATACGTCTTTGCCTTACCATCGCAAGCCACGCGTGCAGTTACGATTGGTCTCCGCCAGCATATTGCGCGGGATGCCTGCTACGTCAATGCTTCCAAAGGGATCGAGCGCGGCAGCGACGAGCGGGTGACGGAAATTATCGCAGAGTCCCTTGCCGTTTCTGCGGCACGCACCGTTGTTCTGAGCGGTCCAAGTCATGCGGAAGAAGTCGCGCGAAGAGTGCCAACGGCAGTGGTGATTGCCGGGGAAAACCACGACACCGTGCGCACTGTGCAGGATGCATTCTTCCTGCCTTATTTTCGAGTGTACTCGAGTTCTGATGTCATCGGTGTCGAGTTGGCCGGCGCATTGAAGAATGTCATTGCTATCTGCGCAGGAATGATCGATGGCGCCGGATTTGGAGATAATACCAAGGCCGCTCTGATGACTCGAGGTCTCGCTGAAATGCGCCGATTGGGTGTTGCGCTTGGCGCGGAGGAACATACGTTCAGCGGACTTGCAGGTCTTGGCGATCTCGTTGTCACTTGCGCAAGCAGACACTCACGCAATCGTTATGTCGGTGAGCAAATAGGGCTTGGCCGCACCCTCGCAGATATTCAGGCCAGCATGAAGAAGATCGCCGAAGGCATAACCACAACAGAATCGGCCCGCAGCCTCGCCAGGTCCCATAAAATCGAAATGCCAATTATCGAGGAGACGTATCGTATTCTCTTCGAAGGAAAAGACCCCAGAGAAGCGACGAACGATCTCATGACCAGAAATCCGAAATCGGAGCGCTGGTAAGGTCAGACACCCATTATCTGGGCAGTGACCGGGACTTGAGTGGTGGATGAATTAACGATGAATTGCAGTGAAGGCTCTTGCTTTCTTCGGCTCGAATGACTATATTGCACACGCGACTAAAGCGGTTATTGGCCACTGTTCAAAATTTTTGGTTCGATTTGCCGAACCCACGAATATGACTGCTACACTTTTGGAGACCCGAATCACTTCGCTCTATGAAGCGGAGCAGCATGTGTATGCCATACCTCCCTCGGGCAAAATGCCCTCGCAGCATTGGACGATGCTGACGAGCGAGCGCCGGGTCAGCCTTCGATCGCGTGCCATCGAAATATGGAAACACTATCTCGAGAATGATGGCCACGTCGTTCCCCATCCCGCGGTGCAGATTCCCGAACTCCGCACGATGCTCTCTCATCCGGATGGCGAATCCATCATCGAGGAGTTGTGACCGGCGCGCTCCCCTTAATGGGCCAGTGCCGACTCCATTCAGTTTTGCGAACTTGATTCGCGAACGAACTATGTGAAGATGATTTGAGCCCCTACTGACTTCTCGTAGAATTCCCCGACTGTGAGGACTTGGTCCAATTGCGGAATGAAGTCATCGTTCGTCAAGTGGAACATGTCAACCGTCGCTTTGCACGCGTATATCTTGCCGCCGGCGTCGTGGAACATCTCGAGGAATTCCGGGATTGGAGGGATGTCCAGCTTCTCCATTTCTTTGCTCATCATTTTCGTCGCGATGGCGGACATGCCGGGAATCGCTCCCATGATGGTCGGCATCGGAAATCCTTTGGCGTCAGGCAAACGCATCGCCGGATTGCCGACGGTTGCAATCCGGAGCTTGTGATTGTACTTTTGAAGTATACCGTAGAGCCCGAAGAACGTAAAAAATAGGTTTGCTTCGATCCCTTCCATCCGGGCGCCGTTCGCCATGATGAGGCCCGGATAGATACCTTCCAGCGAACCGTGCGAAACGACGATCGAGACCTTACTGAGTTTGTCTTCGGCCATTGTGTTTCCTTTCGTTAAACGCAGCTTGCAGGTTTCGGGTAACCGGAGATTTTCGCCGCTTTTTTGATCGGTCCTTCCGGGAATAAATCATAAAGTTCTTTCGTCGGAATCCCGCCGACTTTATTCATACGCCGGATGCCAGGCACGACACCCTTCTCGCCAAAGTCCTTGTCGATGAAATTCAGCACACGCCAATGCGCGGGCGTGAGCGTGACGCCGAGACCCTTCGCAAGTTCCGCAGCAACGTCGGGGTTCCATTGGGCATGATTGGTCATGTATCCCTCGTCATTCACGTCGATCGAGGATCCATTGATTTGTAATACGGCCATAACTAAATTTGTCTGTTGAGTGTGAATGTGTTACGCTTCAGAGGCAACATCAGTCGGCACGGTGGGTGGGATCCGCTTTCCGGTCCGACTCATGGTGTGGCTGATGCCAGGGATCGGCCTGGCTTTCAGCAGTCCATTCCAATAAATCCATCGGAAGGCAAGCTTACCGAGATGGTTCACATAGCTCTCTTTCAAGAGGGAGAACGGGCCAATGCCCGGTAGCGGGAATGTTCCCGGCATCGGTTCGAGCTCGTAGTTGAAGTCGATCAGAAATGCCTTGTTAAATCCCGATTCGATGTAGCAATTCGCGTGGCCGTCGAAATCTTCGGTGAGCGGCTCGCCATGCATGTAGTGAAGGATATTCTTCGTCAACACTTCGGACTCGAAATGCGCGACCGATCCGGCTTTCGATGCCGGCACGTCCGTCGCGTCACCGATCACGAAAATATTATCCTTCACTTTGGACTGCAACGTATGCTTGTCGGTCGGCACGAAATTCAGTTCGTCGCCAATGCCGGAGCGCTCGATCATCGCGTCGCCCATGTTGGTCGGAATCGTCACGAGAAGATCGTAAGGGACCTCCCGGCCGTCCCAGGAGATAATCTGATGCTGATCGTTATCGACACGCGCGATGTTGAAGTCGGTCACCGTGTTGATCCGCTTGTCCGTCAACGTATGTCCCATCACGTCGGCGCAAATAGGCTTTGTAAACGCGCTGGAAAGGGGAGTGACATACACCAACTCCGTCTTGTCGCGGAGCCCGCGCTCGGCAAGCCACCAATCTGCAAGGAAGGAAAACTCGAGTGGCGCTACCGGGCACTTGATAGGAAGCTCTGTAATATGGACGACCAGTCGGCCGCCGTTCCAATTCTCCAGCGCGGCGTGGAGTGCAGTGGCTCCTTCGAACGTATAGAAGTCGAAGATACGCTTTCGCCAATCGCTGCCAGTTAATCCTTCAGTCTGTTCCGGCGCGGTTTTGGCTCCCGTTGCAATGATGAGGATGTCGTAATTCAGCGTCGTCCCGGATGCAAGCATGACGCTGTTTGTCCTCGGGTCGATCCGGTCGATTGCGGATTCCAGATATTCGACTCCATGCGGGATGAACTCTCGCTTGGACTTCACGACGTCCTTCTCTGAGTAGAGTCCAAAGGGAATAAAGAGAAATCCGGGCTGGTAATAGTGCTTCGGGTATTGATCCACGATCGTGATTTGCCACTCATGGAGATCGATACTCTTATGAAGGTGATTGGCCATCATGGTACCGGCCGTACCAGCACCTAAAATCACAAGCTGTCTCATAGTCTCTCCCTTTGAGTGAAAAAAGGACCCCAGAGACTTACGTTATCGTGATCATCCTTACTGAGATGACCCAACAATTCCATTCGGATAGGGATCGTCTTGTCGTCCATGCCGTTCATTTCCATCTTGTCCAAAACCTACTGAGATGTAGGGATAGAAAGAAAATGCCATATTATGCAACTGGCTCAGAGCGCAAGAATTTTATGAATGGAGGGAGGATGGGCAGAAAGGAATTGGCCTGTTTGATAAGAAATCTTACGACTATCCCTTCCCGTTGAACGTCAAATATGTGTGGTCCTGCAAGCCTTTCTCGTACTCGTTCAAGAGTCGCATCGCATCGTTCGGTTTCAACCGGTCAGACTTGATCGCTTCGTCAATCTGGACTTTCATGCGGCGTACCAATTCCTTTTCGTGGTATTGGGTGAGTTCCAGCACCTGCGAAATCGAGTTGCCTGGGATTGTTTCTTCGATGTAGAATCCGGAATCTTCATCCGGGTCTAGGAACACATGCGCCTCGTTAACACGGCCAAACAAATTGTGAAGGTCGCCCATGATGTCCTGATACGCGCCGGTGAGGAAAAATCCAACAAAATACTCTTCGCCAACTTTCAGCGGATGAAGCGGCAGCGTTGTTCGAACGTCACGGATGTCCGCAAACTTGGTAACTTTTCCATCAGAGTCGCATGTAATATCGACAAGCGTGCCGTGAATCGTTGGCGGCTGATCCAGGCGATGGATCGGCATGATCGGGAAGATCTGCCCCAGTGCCCAGTGATCGAGCAGGCTCTGGAAGACCGAAAAATTGCAGAGATACTGATCGGCAAGATGCGGCGTGAGATCGGCAATTTCTTCCGGCACGTCTTCTTCGGTATTCGGATCTTCGGCGCGGCGCTTAAACAGTGCGGCGATCTCCTCGACAATGTGCCAGTAAAATGTCTCGATCTTAGCCTTTGTTGGCAAGTCAAGAATTCCAAGATCGAAGGCATTCTGCGATTCGTCCTTGATCTGCAGCGTGTCATGCAGAGCCTCACGCGGGTTGATCTCGATGCGTTGCTCGATATCGCGAAGTTGCTTGATCCACTTGTGGTCCGACTGGCTCACTGTCAGATCGTATTCTGCCTTGGTTTTTTCGATGGCGCCAAAGACCTGCACGACCAGCAATGCATGGTGCGCGACGATCGCGCGACCCGACTCTGAGACGATTTGCGGATGCGGAACACCTTCTTCGTCGCACACGTCCATGATGTTATAGACCGTGTCGGCGGCATATTCTTCCATCGTGTAATTAGTGGAAGAGTGGAAGCTGCTGCGGCTTCCATCATAATCGATGCCCAAACCGCCGCCGACATCGAGATAGCGAATGCCGCTGAGTCCCATCTTGAGCAGCTTCGCATAGTAGCGGGTGGCTTCGCGAATCGCCCGTTTGATGGAAAGAATGTCCGGTACCTGGCTGCCGATGTGGAAATGAACGAGTTCGAGTGAATCGAGGGCGTTCATTTTCGTCAGATAGTCGATCGCTTCAACGAGATCCATCGTCGAAAGCCCGAACTTTGCCGATTCGCCGCCGGAAGTGGACCAGATGCCGGTACTTTTTGCGGCAAGGCGGATACGCACGCCGATCAGTGGCTTCACACCAAGCTCTCGCGCGACTTCGATGATCGCCTTGACCTCTTCGACCTTCTCAGCAATCATGATGACTTTCTTGCCGAGCCGATTGCCCATCAATGCCGTGCGAATGAACGCGGTATCTTTATACCCGTTGCAAATAATGATGGCATCGGGATTTGTGTGCGTCGCAAGCGCAGCGAACAATTCTGGCTTCGAGCCGGCTTCGAGGCCGTAATTGTAAGGCCGGCCGGCATCTTCGATTTCCTCGACAACTTCGCGAAGCTGGTTGACCTTAATCGGGAACACACCGAGATACTGCCCCTGATAATTCTGCTCTTTGATGTTGTCGGCAAACGCTCTATTCAACCCGACGACGCGGTCCCGAAGCAAGTCCTGAAATCGGAGCACGAGCGGGAAACGCAATCCCCAGTCCCGTGCGTCAGAAATTACATCCATGACGTCCATCGTCGCGCCCTGCTCGCGCAATGGTGCGACGGTCACATGGCCCTTCTCGTTGATCCCGAAATATCCGAGACCCCACCGGTCGATGTTATACGTCTCGACGGCATCCTCGATTGTCCACTCGGCTGCCGTTTTGAAATCGGCGGCAGTGAAATTCCGTGAGGAGTCAAGACCGTTGGTTGCGGCAGCGTATTCGCGCGTTTCCGTCAGTTGCTGTTCGTGGGAAAGAAGCTGTTCGGACAAGTCCTTGGAGTGAATTACGAGTGACGAATGATGGCGGATGCGGTCATGGATGATCGCGTCCGACCCGGAACAGCAGTAGCGCGAAATCGGTGCAAGGGAAATTTCGGCGCTTAGCCACTTGGCGGCATGCGCGGGCTACAGCTAACTCAGACCACCGTGCCAAAGATCGCCCCGATGCCAGCCGTCACTGCGAGCGCGAGCGCACCCCAAAACGTGACGCGAAGCGAACCTCTTACCATACCCGCACCGCCGGTTTTGGCCGCCACGGCACCAAGCACAGCAAGAAAGATGAGCGAAGAACTTGATACGGCCGGGATGAGCATCGCAAACGGCGAGATAAGAACGACCACCAACGGCAATGCGGCTCCTGCTAAGAACGAGGCTCCCGATGCAGCAGCAGCCTGCACCGGACGCGGCTTGACCATATCATTGATCCCCAGCTCATCGCGCGCATGCGCACCGAGGGCATCGTGAGCCATGAGTTCTTCTGCCACTTGTTTCGCCAAAACAGGATCGAGCCCGCGCCCCACGTAGATGTTAGCAAGCTCCTGATGTTCGAACTCATTGTGGACTGCGATTTCCTTCTTCTCGACCTTCAGATCGGCTTCTTCGGTGTCCGACTGCGAACTGACCGAGACGTATTCTCCGGCCGCCATGGACATTGCGCCCGCAACAAGCCCTGCCACTCCAGCGATCAATATGCTACCGCGCGCAGCATGTGACGCAGCCACGCCAACGACCAAACTTGCAGTCGAAAGAATGCCATCGTTCGCACCTAATACGGCTGCACGCAGCCAGCCTGTTCGATTGAAGTTGTGTTGTTCAAGCAGAAAGTGCGATTTCATGGTGAACACCCGGTGGCGGGCTAAATTATGAATAATAATTAAAAAATAAGATTGAGTATATAATTTTATGATGTTCATGCAACACCCAGCCCCTCGAACCTTGTTATATAGGGTGAAGGGGGTACTCTCCGTTTATGTCAGATGATTTCAATGGGACATTCGCCCGTTACAGGGGTCCAGTCAATTGAAATCAGACCAGCGGTCTTGCTCGCTTCTACTTTAATAACATAATCGAGCCGAGCGCTCTCGAAGAACCAGCAGGCGAATCGAATCGCACCTGATATATATACGCTCCAGCCGAGAAGTGGCTGAGATCGAACACATAATCGTGATCTTCACCGCGCGCAAACGGGATGACTTCACTCAGCGTCGTGCGTCCAATGGCATCATGAAGCTCGATCGTTGCAGTGCCTGGCGCGGTAGCATGTAGCTGCACGTGCGCTTCGAAGTTGGTACTGGCTGTCATCGGATTTGGAGAAGGGTCGGTGACGAGTAGCAATTCCTCATTGCGCATTGTGCTCAGCAGGAATGTAGTATTGCAGTCGCGCATCAACGATGATGTGCTGGTTGCGCCCTTGGTCGCCAGCACGCACCGTGCAAAATCAGGATCGGATGCATTCAGTTGCATCGAGTTTACTCCGACGGTGAGATCGGTTGTATCGCCGAGCACGGACTGGAGATGAATAGAAAGGACCGGCAGGGTCGGATCGAGCACAATACCGGCCGGATTCGTCAACTGGAATGGAATTCGAGATTCGCCGTCAATTGATTGCGGCGCGCTCGTCGTGAGTGAAAGATTCGGAAGAGACTCGAGTGATTCATACTCGAAATTATCCTCGTTGTATTCCACTTCGCCGGAGATCGAAGTCAGACCTTTGGTTTGCAGGACCGTTCGGTCGGGCTGCACAGTCACGACAAAACGCTGATTTGGTGCAAGACTCGCCGGTTGCGACATCACGAAGTTCACAGAATCGAGTGGAGCAACGAATGCCTGGATTGGAATGCGCCGAACGGAATCAGGCTTTGCATCAGTCAGTACATTCACCGTATCGTAGAGCATGCCGGTGTGCGTTTCATCATAGGTAATATGTAGAGAATCACTCTGGCCAATTGCCAGGCCGCGTGGAGGGTTTTGCCCGGTTCCGGACACATCAAATCCGGCGCCCCAACTTGCCATGCTCCATCCCAAAACGGTGACAGAATCGCAACCGGTGTTTGTGTAACCGATCGTGGTATCACGCGCTTTGCATGCAGAGAGTGTGCCCAGCATGATTTTCGAAGTATCGAGCGCAAGCGCGCTTGCTCCGCCGGTCACATTAGCCCAGATCATAAATGTGGTGTCGTGTCGCACACCATCCATTCGATAATAGAGATGAAGGTTGCCAACAAACTGGCCAGGACCGCTGGCGGTAAGCACCATCTTTAGATGGACGGAATCATTCGCCAATACTTTTGGCAACGAAGGCGAAGTGGATACGATGTAAGAATTCGTGTTTCCGCGCATAGGAATGTAGGCGATGCTATCGAGGGACATCGAATCGCAACCGGGATCCAGAATTCTCACAATGCCAGAATCGGGAAGCTGGCACATGGTGCGGTCTGCAAACCGGAAACCACCATCAGTGACAGTGAGTCGGGCAGAGGGTAGCATGACCGGAAGGAATTTCCCTCCAACTGCTGATGCCCGCAATGCGAGTGTATCTGAGATTTGCTTTCCGTTGACGATAGCTTTAAGTATGGCCAGACCTGCATCGCTATTCGTTCGTGGCCGATACCGCACGCGAACCGTGATGCTTTTGCCGCTTGCGAGTTTGATGGGGAAGAGAGTCGAATCGAGCAGCGAGAATGGCGCTGGAATGTTCAGGCTGTCCAATCTAACATCATTGCAGGTAGCGTTGCGGAATGTGATCGTCGTATCGAATGACTCACAGAACGAGACATTGCCAAGGGCAAATGAATTGGGATAAACAAGCGAGCCCGAACTGGCGCCCGTGCCTGTAAGCGTGATCGTTCGCGTAATCTTCGAGCCCAGGTACCGATAGTCGAGCGTGATCCTACCGCTTGTTGCGCCGAGCGAGTGTGGTTGGAATCGCAGAAGCAGCGTCCAGTTGGAATCGGGAGGAATCTTAACCGGAAGTGGTATCGGCAAGCCATTCGTATCGAGCAGCGCCCAGTCTTTCGTGTTCAGCGTATCCAGCGTAATCGTGAGTGTGTCGCATCCGCGATTGCCAATATGGATGAGCGTATCGTCCGTCGTGCAGGTCGAAAGAGTATCGAATGCTAGCGAAAGCGCGCTCGCTAGAGCCTCCGCGCTACTCAATATGCCTCGTAGGCTAACTTTTGAGAGTGCCGGTTGCCGGAAAAACTCGGTACCGAGCTTAAGCGTGTCGATTCCAACAGCGAAGCTCTTTGGATGGAAATGCAAGCGAATCGGAAGAGAAGAATCCGGTGGAATAGCAATGGGGAGCAGCAGTGGCATGCCCAGCGAATCCGTCGCGGACCACACCTTGTTTATTGCGAGCGCAGCGCTCGTCAGCGTGACGGTGTCACAACTGTTGTTTGTAAATGTCACGATGGTATCGTACTCGCAATTGACAGAATCCAAACGGATCGCAGCCGGGACATCGAGCAATAGCGGTGGTTGCACTGCTCGAAGATACACTTTGATAATGGTGGAGTTATTCCAATTAAATGCCGGTGCGGTAAATTTCACAAGGATCGTTGCGGAATCGAGTCCCGCCGTATCCAGCATGCGGCGTGGACACCAATGAAGGCGGTAGCCGAGCACCTGTTCTCCCTTGAGCATTTGCGGCACCAGAACGCTGTCGATTCCGAATGCCTTCGAGGTGGCAGGTTTTCGTGTCGAGTCCACAATCTGGAATGATGTTATCAGAAGGGAATCGAAGTAGGGATTTTGGAAGTACTTCACAACACTTATGGAATCGCAGAGCGAAGCAGTTAGCTGGATCTCGGTCTCAGGAATCTGCGGCAGTGGCGGACACAAATTGACCAGAGTGCCATCTCCGCCATCAGTCGATTTCCACAGTCCTCCAGTGGCATCCCCCGCATAAAGCGCTCCCGGCGTAACCGAAAACCTGGTATCGTATCCGTTGTTGGGACCACCAATCGGTGACCAGGTGCTTCCACTATCCGTCGAACGATAGAGGCCATGCCCCAGCCCAGACATGACACACTGAACATACAGCGCGCACGTGTAACCGGTGATGCCGCCAGTGATATATGTTGCGCCGAAACTGGATGCCGTGAGCCAGGTTTGTCCAAAATCAACTGGTGACCGATAAATATCCCCACTGGTTTCATCGGCTGCGACGAAATATCGTTTGCTTTTCGCCCCATAGATGCCCCAGGTCTCTGTCTGGAGGTTGTTCGAAGTAAGTGCGGGTCGCCAGGTCAGGCCGCCATCGGTCGTGTAATTGAATTGATCTCTGAGGAAGCTTGATGCTCCATGTATCGAATCGACAAAGTCCAAATCGTTATCCGTTTGTCCGAAGGTCGAGCCAAACGATGCGCCGCCATTCGTCGATACATAGATTCCAGGAGCGGCTCCGCGATTGGTCACAATGAGTGCGCGCGGCGTCGCTCGGACGCTCGTCAGACCAAGCCCGGTGCCACCAGTAAGTCCAAGGTTCGACCAGTTAAGACCGCCATCGAGCGTATGCCAAAGACTCGAACCGGAGGCTTGCGACATTTCAAACGTAGCCCAGCCCTCCAACTTGTCTTTGAACCAAATGTCCGTGACGACGCAGGTGCTTCCGAATGTCAGTGCTGGAGTATTTGGGGCGACCCAGGTTACACCGCCGTCCGTGGTCCGCATGAGCGGGCAACCGAGCCCACCCTGTGAAAATCCGATAATTCCAACCGAGTCGTCGAAAAAGTACATGGAATTGACCCGAGCGACCGGCGCAGCGAACTGTGCGACTTTCTTCCATGAACCCAAAGAAGGGTCTGCAAGGAATAATTGCGAAAGAAGCGCGAAAACGACAATGGAGTACACCGAGAGGCCCCTTGCTCGCAAGCGGTTCGTGCACTCGCTATGAGTAGTCCCACCGACCGACGGAATGTTCAGCATAGGGGAGCAGAGAGAAGACTCGCCACAAAAGTGGTCGTTTCGCAACGGAGCGGCAGGGGGTGCGGTTCCGGGAGGCAACGGCCAGAAAGTTCGGTGGAACACATCGTGCCGCGCATTTGTCTAAGGGGCGCTGAGGTCGCGAGATTCCACCCTTTTGGGGTATTTGGATCGAGTGGCCCCGGCTTTTTTTTCGCGGTTTTGCGGTTAGAGCGCCGCGCAGTGCATTCCCTCTCGTAATGGGAAATCTCCAGACCGGAGAGGACCGACGAGGAATCGTCGAGCGAGGGATCGCCAAGCGCGGGAGTAACTCAGTTGGTAGAGTCACAGCCTTCCAAGCTGTTGGTCGCGGGTTCGAGTCCCGTCTCCCGCTCTGCGGTAGTGGATAGCTGATAGTGGATAACGGATAACGAATCCTCACTATCCACTTTCCACTATCAACTATCCACTAGTGAGATGACACCACCAAAGCTTTGTGGGGACTGTGGGACGCAGATGGATGTCAATCCGGACTTGTTTGCAATGCCCGGACTGGACGCTACGCCAACGGGGCTGCAGTTCAACTTTGCACGCGCGCTGCCGGTGACGGTCTACATTTGTCCGAGCTGCGGGCGGTTTAAGTTGATGTCGGCGATTTTTTTGAATAATATCGAGCCGATGCAACCGCAGGCGCCCCAGCAAGTGCAAGCGCATCCAGCTCAAGCGCAGATCGTGGGACAGCCGGGCGTGGAAGCAGAGACCAAGTGAACGTTTTGAATACGAGTTTAGAATAAAAAGGTAAGAACCGATGAGAGACATCATTACACTCGAGTGCACCAGTTGCAAGTCGCGGAATTACTCGGCGACGAAGAACAAACGGAAACAGTCTGGCCGCGTGGAGTACACCAAGTACTGCTCGCGCTGCAACAAGCGCACGCCGCACAAAGAATCGAAGTAACGCGTAACGCGTAACGAGTGATGAGTAACGTGTGACGAGATTAGACTCGTTACCCGTTACTCATCTACTCGTTACTCACGAACGTCAGTAGCTCAATTGGTAGAGCAGCGGTCTCCAAAACCGCAGGTTGGGGGTTCGAGTCCCTCCTGACGTGCTATCGGGTGATGAGGTAGGGGTTAATGGCATTAACCCGCTTAACCCAGGGAGGGCTAACTCAGTTAGCCCCGACTAACACCATTAGCCCCTACCTGACCCCGTAACTTTAAGCACTATGGCTGAAACAACTGCAATCGCTCCAGGGACCCAGAAGCCAAACCTTGGCAAGAAGTCCTTTTCCTTTTTCAACGACGTCGCCCGCGAAATGCGCAAGGTCTCCTGGCCCAAGCGCGCCGAGCTCCAAGATGCGACCGTAATCACTCTCGTGCTGTGTGTCCTGCTTTCGATCTTCACGTTCGGCGTGGACAAGATATTCGAGACGGTCATTCGCACGATATTCAACTTATTCTAAATGCAAGTCATGACCGAGCCTCAAGCGACCACCCTCAAATGGTATGCGCTCAAGACCTATACCGGTCATGAGTCCAAAGTCAAGGCCTTCCTCGAAGACGAGATGAAGCGCCGCGGCTTTTCCGAGCGTGTGCCCGAAGTCGTAATCCCGAACGAAAAAGTCTATGAAGTTCGCGAAGGCAAAAAGCGGACGAAGACCAAGAGCTTCCTGCCCGGTTACATTCTCATCGAGGCCGCACTCGATAAGAAGCTGATCGATCTCATTCTCTCGGTGCCGGGTGTCGTGAGTTTTGTCGGTCCAACCAAGACCCAGCCCACCGCATTGCAGCCGGATGAGATGCGACGCATCCTCGGCAAGGTCGAGGAGAAGCGCGGTATGGAATCGCCTGAGATTCGCTATTATCTTGGCCAGCCGGTCAAGGTGATCGATGGACCATTCTCCGGATTCGGCGCGCAGATCAAAGAGGTCAACGAAGACAAACAAAAGCTCAAAGTCGAAGTCTCGATCTTTGGCCGCAAGACACCGGTCGAACTGGACTACGCCCAAGTCGAAGCAGAGTAACGAACGCTTAGCGTTACTTCTGAAATCGATGTTCCTACGCGAACTTCGATAACGCACGTCCAATACGTCTCTATCACTCCGAGAAACGGACTCGGACCATTGACTTGATTGCTGAGAGAGGGCAGAGCTGTCATCTGCCCGTATTGTACTATTTCCGCCGCGAAGTGCTTACCAGATTGTTCTTTGACTGGTTTCCGGGTTATATAGGGAAGACAGAGCACCAAGTATTTTCCCATAGACTGAACCAGACTTGGGTCTCGTTCATTATTATTAATGCAGCTTCATGCATTCTTCCCTACGGTAATGAGGCAAGTTCTTCGTCAATGCGTCTGGTCTCTGCTGCTCGTAATCGCGGTACTACCGAAGTGTGCGATTGCACAGTCGATTCCCAAAATTTCTTCGCATGCCCGGGGCGGCGCCTTTGATTCACGATTTTCACTCGCTCCCAAAACCATCGAATTCGAAAAGAATCTCGGGCAGGTTTACGATCAATTCGGTAAGCCAATGCCGGAGGTTCTCTATCGTGCAAAGTCGAGAAGTCTGAACCTCTATCTGACGAAAAACGGAATTCAGTTCGTCTTCTCTAAGCATTCAGTGCAACCTCAGGATATTATGAAGCTGTCTCGCCATCGGAATCAACACGAGCGGAAGAGATTACTCGACACGCTCACAGCGTACCGAATGGATTTCGAACTCGTTGGGTCGAATCCGAATCCAACCATTACCGAAGAGGCGGCAAAACCTTATTATTTCAACTACTACGACAAGAGCCATCCTGATGGCCTGCTCGACGTTCCAGCTTTCGAGAGGCTGATCTACCATGACGTGTATCCAGAGATCGACATGGTGATTTACTCGACCGAGCAAGGGATGAAGTACGATTTTATCGTTCATCCTGGCGGTGATCCATCATCAATCGTCCTGTCCTACGATGGTTCGGATAGCCTTCGAATACAGGATGGGGCCGCCCAAGCATTCACTCCGATGGGCGTAATTCGTGAGGGTCTTCCTTTTTCATTCACTGGCACCGAAGATAATCTGAAGAGTGTGAACGCTTCTTATGTTCTCGATAGCAGTCATCTTCGCTTTAAGATTGACCATTACGATCATCGAAAAACACTTGTCATCGATCCTCCCCGGATTTGGGGGAGCTATTTCGGCGGCAGCGACGGCGATGAGATCTTTTCACTTGGGGTGGATAAACAACGAAATATCTTCGTATGCGGAGGTACGAATAGTTCTTCTGGCATCGCCACTCCGGGCGCATTTCAAGCAACATACACGCCGAATGCGAGCAATTTTTTTCTCGCAAAGTTTACTGCGGCGGGTTCACTCCTTTGGTGTACGTACTATTTTGACGGCGGCAATTCCGTGAATCGGCTCGGTCTTGATACCAGTGGAAATCCGATAATCGGTGGAACGACTCAAGACACAACTGGAGAATTTGCCACAGCAGGCGCCTATCAAATGAATAATGGCTTCTCATCGGCAGACCCGTACTTGGACGATATTTATCTTGCCAAGTTCTCGAGCGCGGGAGTGCGGTTATGGGGCACCTACTGGGGAAGGAAATATGGAGATGAACTCCGCGCTCTCGCTGTCGATTCTTCTAATAACATCATCATTGGTATCCAGACCAACAATGATAGCATGGCGACTCCTGGCTCATTCAAAGCGGCTCGCACAGCAAATCGGGATGATGTAGTTCTTGCGAAGTTTTCGCCGACAGGATTTCGCACCTGGGCCACTTACTATGGCTCGGGCCAGATCGGGTCGATTGCAATAGGAAAAGATAATGCGATTTTTATAGCAGCCATTCCTTCGGGTAGTGACATGCCACCTGCGACTGCAGGAGCTTTCGATGCCATTCCAACGGATGGTAGTACCATCGTAGCTTTTAGTCCGGCAGGTTCGCGAGTATGGGCGACCTACTTCCCCGGCGTGGTTCGAGCCATTTGTTCGGATCATGCTGGGTCGATCTATTTCGGCGGTCAGACGCTCGATGACACTCGCATTGCAACGCCTGGTGCTTACCGCCAGACTCTCATTGGCAATGTGTGGAATGCATTTGTAGAACGCTTCGACACTTCGGGCAAGCGGAAGTGGGGCACATATATCGGCGGATGGAATCATATTACAGATGATGGAGACGATGACCTGGGACTTGCTGCAAATCCACATGGAGATGTCATTGCAACCGGATATACTGGCGATTCTCTCTACATCGCGACGACTGGAGAGTTCCAAACTGTTTTCGGCGGTTCCACTTCCGATGCATTCCTGATGAAGTTCGACAGCATTGGTCGCCGCAAATGGGGCACATACTATGGGGGCACAGGTATCGACCGGGGTAATGCTGTTAGTACTGATATTTTCGGCCATATTCTCTTGGCGGGCTATACGGAAAGTCCAAGTGGGATTGCTTCATCAGGATCATATCAGTCCACCTATGCCGGAACTGGTGATGGCTTCGTGGCGAAGTTCTGCGACACAATTCGAGCGAACCTCAGTTCGACAAGTGCCGACACCATTTGTTATGGCGAGGCCGATACCTTAGTCGGGACATCTGGGTTCTCAGTATATCAATGGCGCGATACGGGAAGCATAATACCCGGCGCGACCTCCAGCAAATATATCCTGCCGGACACATTGCATCCCGGCTTACACCGCTTCACTTTGGACATTGCCGATCCCGAATTATGCGCGACAGCTACGGATACATTGCCCGTATTTATCCGCACACCACCGCCGATCGACGCCGGACCGGATAAGACCATGTGCTTAGGCAGTAGTGTTCAGATTGGTAAGACAATTGCGAGGTACCAATATTCCTGGTCACCGGGTAAAAGCTTGTTCGACTCGACCGTAGCACGCCCAATTGCACTGCCAACGCAAACAACGACATACGTCGTCTCTGTCACGGACACCAACGGGTGCCAGAATACGGACACGGTCATCGTTAACGTGAACAATCCGCCCGTTGTCGATGCCGGACCCGACAAGACAGTCTGTAGCGGGACGAGTGTTCGGATTGGTAATTCGATAACTGGCAAACCGCCATTCATTATTTCGTGGCAACCGGCAGACGGCATTGACCATACGGATTCGCTCAGCACGACAGCTCATCCTGCCGCGACAACTACCTACACTGTGACTGCCACGGATGTAAACGGCTGTCAATCGAGTTCGTCTGTCACGGTCCACGTGAACAAATCGCCTGTGGTGAGGGCGCTGCTGCCAGTCTCAATTTGTAGAGGCGACTCGGTTATAATCGGCGCTTCCGTTACAATCGCTGGGAACACGGCGACCTTTCAGTGGAGTCCGGCGGCAGGGCTGAGCGATCCGACCGCTCAATACCCAAAGGCCTCCCCAAAGTCCACAACGGTTTACACAGTTGTGGTCACCGATGGAAATGGATGCACTGGCAGCGACACCATCGAAGTTGCAGTCGCGGATACATTGCGACCAAGAATATCACCTGCGACTCCAAGTATTTGCGCGGGAGATACTGTCATGCTCTCGGTGTCGAGTGCATATTCTTCCTACAAGTGGAGCACCGGCGATACAACGAGCAGCATCCTTGTAACCCAGAGTGGCGACTACTCTGTGCATGTCACTGGCACGTCTGGTTGCTCGGGTACATCGGCGCCGACGCATGTGACAGTCCTGTCCGACAGCGTGCCGCACCCGGTATTACTACCCGTGCAAACGCAGTTCTGCAGTGGCGATTCGATACGAATCGAACCGGCAGGGACGTACAAGTCCTATCTCTGGTCCAGCGGTGATACGACGGCTTCGATCTTCGTCACCAAAAGTGGAGAGTATTCGGTCACCGTAACTAACAGCGCCGGCTGCGCCGGTTCGAGTGTTCCGGTAAGCTTCACGGTCGAGCCGCGTCCGCAGGTGCAATTGCTAGCGGCTGGTCCCACAAGCATTTGCGAGGGAGATTCCGTCCCGCTCGATGTCACGCCTGGCTTCCACTACACATGGTGGAACGGGACGACGAAACTTCCGGACACGACACAACGCATCTTCGCAAAGGTGAGCGGCTCGTACTCCGTCACGGCAACGAGTGCCAGTGGATGCGATAGCACATCGCCGGCGTTGGTGATTACAGTGAATCCGCGTCCGGTCGTGGCGATCTCTGGTCCGGAATCGATGTGCCTTGGTGGTAAAGCGCAGTACACGCGAAGTGGGCCTCCCGGCGCCGTGTTTTGGCTGATCACTCCTGCTTCGCTCGGAACGATCACGTCCGGTCAAGGGACGAACACGATCGAGGTGCAATGGGGGAGTGGTGGCACCGGAATGCTCTGGGTGAACGTCACTGCGGGTGGCTGCGAAGGGATTTCTCAACTTCCGATCACCATCGGGTCGCATCTGACTCCGCTCGTTTCGCACCAGAATCCACTGGCGTTTTGCCCTGGCGATAGCGTTACGCTCGATGCCGGATCGGGATATGCAACATATCAGTGGTCGAGAGATGGCAACGCGATCAGCGGTGCGACCGGCCAACAACTTACGACCAACCAGGCAGGCAATTACTCGGTCTTTGTCACGGATGCAAGCGGCTGCGATGGATCGTCGATGGCCGCAACAGTGATCGTGTATCCATTGCCAGCAAAGCCAACGATCTCACAATCCGGTGGCAAATTAACATCAACACCTTCATCAGGATACCAATGGTCGCTCGGCGGTATGCTAATACCCTCGGATTCGACGGAGACAATATCGCCGGATACGGATGGAATATATGCAGTTACGGTTACAGACGCGCACGGCTGCTCCGCAACAAGCGACCCCTACAACTACTCGATACAGGGCTTGGCAACGGTCAAGGTCCCCGCATTGACAAAAGCAAATCCAGGGAGCACAATCGTCATTCCGCTGTTGCTCGAGAATGCCGTAAATCTTGCTGAGACTCGTGCCACAACTTATGCTGGAGTCATCCACATTCGCGCGGATCTGCTTACGCCGACGAATCCAATCAGCACTCGATCTGGTAACGTGTGGGCTCTTCCGGTTGCTGGTCCGGTTGGCATAAGTGATACGCTCGAAATGCTTGCTTTCGTTGCAGGGTCAACCGATCCCAATTGCGGCACGCTCATGATCGATTCGTTCGCATTCCCGAATGCGCGCGTGGCTGTCACTCGCGTTAACGGCGAAGTCTGTGTGGCTGGTGCATGCACTTCGTGGACGGAGACATCGGACACAGCGTTCTTCATTCATTCCGTTGTTCCAAATCCGTCGACAGGTTCGTTCACGATCGAGTATCACATTGCGGAGGAGGGTCTGGTCGAGATGTCTCTTCAGGATGTGCTTGGCCGCACGGTGAAACAATTCAAATCGGCTTCGATGAAATCGGGGACAGTCCGGGAGACCTATTGGACTGATGAGTTAGGCGCTGGCGCGTATCGGCTCGTGCTTCGCAGCGGCGGCCGCGCGCGAACAATGCGGCTGGGCGTCCTGCGCTAACAACCCAAAACTCGCGGAGAGGGGGAGATTCGAACTCCCGATAGCTATTACTAACTATGACGGTTTAGCAAACCGTTGCCTTCAGCCACTCGGCCACCTCTCCAAACATCAATTTGGCGTCCGAATCCAGCGGGTTTCCGGACGCGGGCTCAAAACTTCGAGCGGCCTACTCACGTTCCTTTTGCCGCGTTTTGATGCAATGAATTGCAGGACTCCACCCGCAGCATCTTTTTCAATTCGCGGGTAGCGTCCCGAAGGTTGATTATCTTTGTATCGCCTTTTCAACCCTGTTATTGTCGTCAAGTGATTGAACCGTGACCTATGAGGATCCATCCATTTAGGAGCAGTAATCCTTCTATTTTGCCTGCTGATCGGACAGTGCCTATTCGGCTGTCCACAAGTTTTGACGAGCTGGAGGAGAAAGCCCGCACGACCGTGCACGCCGTGCATGACGATCCCGATGGACGGATCGCCCTTCGCAAGGCGTTCTACAAGCACTACGGTTACGCCTATATTCCGGATTCCTACGGTCTCGGAAATTCCGAGATAGCATTTCTCGGATGGGAGGCGGAGCGTGGTGTTCTAAACCCTGTCACTGCTGAGGGCCGTTCATCCCCGGAAGAACAAGCCGTTGCGGAGCTCGAACGCCAGCTCAGGGAAGTTGTTGGAAGCCATTGGTGGCGAAAAGTGAATTCGCGCCTGCTGCTCGATAGCGAACTTGCCGGCCTAATTTATCCGGCGATTTCACCCGACGGCCCATATCTTCTGCCGGACGATCTCGGGCCATCCGTGTGGCATTGGCTCAAATACATCGATAATCCTAACGGACTTAGCTGGTATCGGTCGCATAATAGCAGCATCGTCGTTGGATACATTGACGCGATCGAGAAGGCAGATTTAGAATCGGAATACGAGCAAGTCTTTATGAATGAGGTGTTGACCCGCTTGCTCTACGCTCAGGCGATGGTCGAGGGGATGGACTTCGCCTTTGGCAAGCTGGGCCAATGGCTGAGCGATCCGCGCGGATTTGCAGTCGGGTTCATCGTCTTGTTTCGTGATTTTTATCCGCGCAGTTATCAGTTGGACCCTCATGACATCAATGCGGTAATGCACCGAAATCACCACCTGATGGGTGAACTTGCGACGTTTCTGGACCGATGGCTTATCCATCCGTTTCTACGGAAGATCTACAGTCTGAGTGCGAAGTGGCTGGATACGCCAGGACTCGAACGGTTCTTTATCGATAACAACTCGATGTATCCTAAGACTGTCGGTAATCTCTTGCGGACAACGATGCCAGTCCGAGAACCGAGCAGCGAGAGCGTCCCAGTACCCCAATCATAATTCTGAATTTTCAATCAACGTGAGTATCGATATGAGTGACAAGCAAAAGAAGAAGATCGCCGTGCTAGGGGCGGGAATGTCGGCCCTATCAGCCGTTCATGAGATGACCAACTACGATGGTTGGCAGGATGATTACGAGATTACGGTCTATGTGCGTGGTTGGCGCGTGGGTGGCAAGACTGCCACGGGCCGCGGCGTCAACATGCGTATCGAGGAGCACGGTATCCACATCATGCAGGGCTGGTACAATAATGCCTTCCGGCTGATCCAGGATGTATATGCCGAACGCGAAGCCAAGAAACTCGATCCGGACTGTCCGATCCAAACATGGAAGGATGCCTTCATCGAGGATAACGGCACGCTGCTCATGGAGTACAGTCCCACGGAAGGCCGCTGGATCAACTGGCCGATGGTCTTTCCCGGCAACGACGCTGTACCTGGCGATGGCCCACCGCTCACCGTTTGGCAATTGTTCGACAAGGCGCTTGCTTTGGCGCTCGAGGCCATTCTCGGTTCGCCCTACCAAACAGGGGAGGAGGCCTGGGAAAAATGGATTCTCGATTTATTTTTCCCACCTCAAAGCGAGAACATCCCAGCTCTCAACGCCGATTCACCGCTGCCCAAGGTCTCGCGTGGCGGCAACACGACGACTGTCGTCGCATCGACAGTTCTGTCAGGCTCGAACACCGTTGCTGCTGGAGGAGTACCAAGCACCCGTCCACATTGGTGGAGTGGGTTTGTCGAAAAAATCGAGGCTGACTACAAGCATGTTGAGGCTCGTGTCGAAGTCAAGATGCTGTCGCACGTCCACGATCTCGTGAAGGAGATGGCGCAGCATGAGACGGGAACGCCGATTGTCAGCGCGACTGGAGTGCCACATCACGAAACGATCATCGAAGGACTCGATCATTTCATCGAGTGGCTCTTGCATGGTGTGAAGGAGCGATTGATGGAGGATAATAAGATTCGCCGCATCGTGACCATGCTCGAGTTCATGGTCGTCAATATGAAGGGCATCCTGAAGGATGTGTACGACCCGGTGACGCACGAACTCGATTTCGAACGGATCATGAAGTACGATTACCGCGAGTGGATCGCGATGCACGGTGCCAGCCAGCGCGTGCTTGCGTTTCCGATCACGCGCTTCATGTATACCGGGATCTTCCAGAACGAATACGGTGATGATTTGACTGGGGGACGAGTCGCGGCAGGCACCGCGCTGCGGCTCACGACGCTCGCCTTCGGCTACAAGGGAGCGTTCGTCTTCAAATTCCGGTGTGGGACGGGTGAGACCCTGATTACGCCGATCTATCAAGTTCTCAAGGCGCGCGGGGTGAAATTTAAGTTCTTCCAGCGCGTCCACGACATTCACCATTCCGATACCGGCGAGATCGAGCGGATCACCATTGCCGATCAGGTTACGCTCAAGAATCCTGGGGCTGGCTACGATCCGCTCGTTCCCTTCAAAGGATTCCAGTGCTGGCCAGCCGAGCCGCTCTATGATCAGATCGATCCCGATCAGGCCCGCGCAATGCAGGCGAAGAACGTCGATCTCGAAAACTCCTGGAGCGATTGGACTGACGTGAAGGCTCGTGTAATGACAAAGGGTACAGATTTTGACGAAGTACTGCTGGCCATACCGGTTTCCGCTCTCAAATCCATCACGACCGAGATCATGGAACACGACATTTCATGGAAGGAGATGATCGAGAATGTGAAGACGACACAGACACAGTCCATGCAACTCTGGATCAAACCCAATCTCAGCGAGTTGGGCTTTGATCTCAACGCGTGGGGGATGCGCGATGACTCCGAGCCAAACACCGTATGCTATCAGGACGCGATGTATTCTTGGATCGACATGTCGCTTATCATCGACTGTGAGGACTGGGACGCTTCAAATAAACCCGGTTTCCTTGTCTATTTCTGCGGGGCACTTCGCGATGAATTAGAGATTCCCGATTTTAGCGACCACGGATTTCCATTGCAGGAACTTCGTCGTGTGCAAAACTCGAGCGAACAGTGGCTCATCGATAACGCCGGAATATTTTGGCCCAATGCCACGCTCAATGAAATTCCCATGGGGTTCGACTTCCGGAAGTTGATCCATCCGAGCAATCCGAACGCGTCCTCTTATCAAAGGTACTTCTCACAGTTCTTCAAGGCGAATGTCGATCCTTCGGTGCGCTTCACGCTGTCTGTACCTTACACGAAGCAATATCGGAAAAAACCGGACGAGTCAGGGTATAAGAACCTATTCCTAGCTGGCGACTGGACCAACTATGGAGCGAACGCTGGCTACATCGAGGGCGCCGCAACGAGCGGACTCCTGGCTGGTCAGGCGATGCGCAAGAAGTTCGGAAGGACCAATCATCAGGTGGTCTTTAGCTCGACTCAGGACAAGAACTGATACGTCGTAATTGCGGCGGGTGAGAACCTCATCCGTCGTTGCGTAAACCTTTATCCTGCCAACTCCACGAAGTACATATCGACCGCTCCGATATTCTTCGCTTCGATCTGGCCTCGATATGTGCAAGGGTACATCTCTTTGATGCGCTCGAACACCGTACCCGAAACGTTGATACGGCCGCCGACGCCGTTCGACTCCATTCTGGAAGCGACATTGACTGTATCCCCCCAAATGTCGTAGGCAAACTTCTTTGTCCCGACGATTCCTGCCGCGACCGGTCCGAGATGAATCCCAACGCGGCAATTGAATGCGCCTCGCATCTTGCCGGTGTTGGCTTTTGCGCGTTCGACGAACTGTAGGATCTCGCGGGCCGCAGCGACCATATCCTTCGTGCCGTTCTCGGTTCCAGAACGGATACCGGCCGCGCACATATAGCTGTCGCCGATGGTCTTGATTTTTTCGAGCCCGTGACGACCCACAATCTCATCGAATGCACTGAAGTAATAGTCAACTTCCTGAACGACTTGTTCGGCGGTCCACTCGCGCGTCACACTCGAGAAGTTGACGAAATCCGTAAACATCACCGTTACTTCATCGAATTTCCGAGGCTGGACATACCCATTGCGCTTGAGTTCTTCGGCTGTCTCATAGGGAATAATATTCAGTAGGAGATCGTCCGATTTTTGTTTTTCGCTTGCGAGCTCGCGCGTGCGCTCCTCGACCTTTTGCTCGAGATTCTCGTAGAGCTTGGAATTTTCGAGAGAAATTGCGATTTGACCAGACAGTAATTGGAGTACCTCGATCCGTTGCGGGGAAAAGGCTCCGGCAACGAGATTGTTTTCGAGATACAAGATGCCGGTCAACGTCGAAAGGTTCATAATGGGAAGGCCAAGCACGGACTTCATACGCCCTTCGGCGAGATAACGGTCCTGTCCGAACATCGGATCGCTCATTGCATGCACGAGCACGACGTTTTGCTTCGTGCGGCTAACATACTGGATCACGGCGGGGGAGACCTCGATCGAATCAGATGCTTCCGGGAAGTCTATGCGAATCTTCTGTCCTTCGACCTTGCCAATAGCTTGCTCCTTCCAGGAGCCGTCACCTTCCGGCAGCAAGAACACAGCTCGCTCCGCTCCCGCGGACTCGATACAAATCGTCAGTAGGCGCTCGATCAGTGTGCGAAGCCTAACAGCGCTCGAAATCGCGGTTGATGCTTTTAGCAGCGACGAGAGATCAAGACTGAGAGAAGATGTATGGCTCACGGTGTGTCCATGGCCCGAGATCCCAATCAATTCAGTCGACGCAGCTTGTGGATGTCTGGCAAGATAGTGCTCTGCTTTCGCGCGTGCACCCCAATGCTCATAGGCTTGATACGCCGTACGGCTATATTCGAGCGCAGACTTATTGTCGCCAATCTTTGAAAAATGTTCGCTGGCAAGTTCGGCAGTCAGAGCGGCATCTTGCAGGAAACCGCTTGCACGAGCTTCAGAGAGTGCTTTTGCAAAGAGTTCGCCGGCCTCCTCCTTGTTGCCACGCTTACTCGCTCGCTCAGCGAGTATGAGATGGTAGCGATGCGAGTAATTATCGGGACTACTCGCAGCCCATTTCTTCATCTTGCGAAGAAGGCCTGCCACTTTCTTGTCGTGCGTTCTTCGTTCACCGGAGATAGCCCCCTCGGCAGCCCGCAATCGCACGAGTGCCTCATAGAACCGGAACATTGTCAGTTCCGCGAGCCCTACGCCTGACTCGACCAAGGCCGTCGCATGCTCCATGCTCTCTACAGCACCTGGTGTGTCGCCATAAAGATAAGACAGCATGACCTTCATCCCATAGAATCCGAATGTGCCAGTCTTATCGACCCCGGCGGCCGAATTCGTTTCGATCAATTCCTCCGAGAAGTGCTCGCCGTTCAGAAGTGTCGGTTCGGCTGAGGGGTGCATAAGATTTGCGATGACCTGTCGCAAGAACCCAGAGCGCATCACGGCACCATCGTGTTTCATTCTGGCAAATGTAGCGGCGTACGTCCCAACTTCGCTTTCGAGTTCGGCCAGCGGGACACCACCAAGGAATTGGTAATACAACCTGTAGTATGCAGACCAGTATCCCGTGGCAACATTTCCAATCTTTAGCCCGGCGGTATAAGACTTTTGAAGAAGTTCGTAGGTCTCTTTGAGCGGTCTGTTCCAATGATAGATGAAGACCCCAAGCACGAAGAGCACCTTTACTTCGAAGTCTTCAGAGTAATGCCGCCGAAGTGTTTCAAGACTCGTTTGGCCAAACCGGAAACCTGCTTTGAAGTCACCAAGGATTCCAGATAGCGTAATAGCGTATGATCCATAAGCATACGGTGCCGTTTCGCCATTACCATACTTGAGCGAGAGCTCGACCATCTTGAATATCATGAGAGGGAAGAGCTGACTGCCCGTCAAGAATGCTGAAGGACTCACCCGCTCGATGATCGTCATTGCAGACGTCTTTTGCGGATCCGTCATCGTCGGCAGTTCCGCCAGCGACTCGATCTTCTTGCCCGCCAGTCGCATCTTTGTAGCTGCGAGCGCCCGGACGACATGGAGCATTGTGGGCTTACGAGGGAACTTCACACCGAGTTTAGCCAGGACTTCAAGACCAAACTGCAGCATCTCCTGATGCTTATTCACGGCCATCGCGGCGTCCAACTTGATCATGTAGGCGCGGATGGATTCGAGCGGATCGCGTGCATTGTGAATCACAGCATCAGTCCACGCATCGGTCAATAGGGCATCACGAGTAACGTAAGCAGCTTCTGATGCTTCCGTGTAAAGCGTCAAGGCAAGGCCGTAATTGCTCGTCCACACATCTTGCGGCAGTTGGCCAATTGCTGTGCGATAGAAGAGAAATGCAGGTTGGTATGCCGAACTCTGCTTCGCCTTATTCCCCGCCATCAAATTGAGCTCGACCAAAGATCGGCGTTCGGCGGCATCCGTTATCGCCGAAAGCCCTAGATTGAGCTGATAGACGATGTCGAATATACGTTCCGATTGCTGCTCAAGTGGCACATTCTTGAGGAGTAGCCGACCGATGTCAAGGTGAACTGCTGTCCGTTCCTCTTCTGGGATCAGAGAATGCACCGCCTGTTGGACGCGGTCATGCGCGAAATAGAATGTGGCCGTTTGCCCCAAAGTCGCGCTCTCTTCAGCTTCCACTAGCTTATACCGCTCGTCGGCGGGCATGATGAGCCGCTCAAGCGTCGCCGTGCGAAGAAGCTGCGATAGCTCGAACGGCGACTTTCGAGAAATGAAAGACAGAGTTTGGACATCGAAACTGCTTCCAATGCATGCTGCACATCGCAGCGCGCCTTGCACATCCTCTGGCAACTGTTTCACGCGATCCGCAAGAAGCTCGACAACATTATCCGTAATCTTCAGCTGTCGGATTTGTGTGACATCCCATCGCCATCGGCGTTCGTTAAAATCGAACCGGAGGGCCCCTCGAGCATCGAGTGATGCCAGAAATTGACGGACAAAGAATGCGTTGCCGCGTGTTTTTTCCTGCACCAAATCGGCTAAGCTTCGAATGTCTTCCGGACTCTGAAACAGGGCGTCGGCCAGTAGACGTGATATGTCGTCGCGAGTCAAATCGAGGACATTGATCCGAGAAATTGCAACACCTGAATCGGATACATCGCGAAGCATGACCGCCAGCGGATGTGTTTGGTCCGCCTCCGTATCACGGTAGGCGCCAATGATGAGAAGATGACGGTGTTCGGGACTGCTCATCAAGAGCTTGAGCAAGTCAAGTGATGCAGCATCGGCCCATTGCAGATCGTCAATGAAGAGCACGAGCGGATGTTCTTCGGTCGCAAGTGCAAGGAAGAATTGACTGAGTGCGTATTGGAACCGGTTCTGAGACTCAGCGCCACCGAGCACGGGAAGATCCGGCTGTGGGCCGAGCACCAACTCGAATTGTGGGACGAGATTTGTGATGACCTTACCCAACGTCCCAAGGGTACTCAGTAACGATGTTCGCCACTTGGCCAGCACGTCATCGCGCTCGGTCAAGAGCAATAATGCAAGCTCTGCGAGGGCCTGACCGATTGCCGAATAGGGAATATCGCGCTGAAATTGATCGAACTTGCCCTCGGCATATCGCCCGCCGCGCGTGCTGATCCGTTTATGTAACTCATGCACGAGAGCGGACTTTCCGCTGCCTGGAGCCCCGAGGACAAGGATAGGTGACGCGGCGCCATCGGCTGCGCGATCGAACGCATCGAGCAGAAGCGCGATTTCCTTCTCGCGTCCATAAAGTTTCTGTTGAATTTGGAGAATGCCCGAATAATCGTGCGTGGCAAGCTCCATGTCAGCAATGAAGCCATGTTGCTGAAGCGACTCCCGGCACCGTTCGAGATCGTATTGCAGTCCGAATGCCGACTGATATCGGTCCTCCGCATTCTTTTCCAGAAGCTTCATCACGATGCGCGAGAGCGTGTCTGGCAGATCGGGATTCCGTGTCGTTGGCGGCGTCGCAGCTTTCGCAATATGACAATGGACCAACTCCGCCGGGTCGCTCGTGTCGAATGGGAGTGAGCCACAGAGCACTTCGTAGAACGTCACACCGAGCGAATAGAGGTCGGTGCGGTAATCGACCATGCGGTTCATTCGCCCCGTTTGCTCGGGCGAGATATAGGCGAGTGTTCCTTCGAGCTTTTCTGGGTTGCCGAGAAACGAGGAGCGAAAATCGATGCGGCTGCTAATACCGAAATCGATCAAACTTACCGTGCCAGTCTGCAAATCGACGAGGATATTACTGCTGTTAATATCCTTGTGGATCACCGGTGCGGCGTGCAACTCAGCCAACAAATGAGCGATCGAGATCGCCATGTCGAGAAACACGGAGAGCGGCTGCCGCTCGGATACGAATGCTTCCCGAAGTGTGACCCCATCGATGTGAGTTAGCACGAGCGCCCGGCGATCGTCGATCGTTTCTTTCCGGAGTGCTCGCCGGACTCCGGGAATCGAAAGTTGCTGCGTGATTTCGTATTCGTTATTTAAACGCGTAATCTCCTCAGCTGTAGGAAACTCGCTTTTGAGCGTCTTCACAACAACCGGGCTTCCGGTTACTTGATCGGAATCTTTATAAACGGAGACCCAAGCGTTTTGGCTGAGTAGCGACTTACTCATGGCAAGAAATGTATCCTTGACGACACGAACAGAATGATTGTTAGGCGGCACTAAATTGAACGGTATTTCAACGGAACGTTCCAATGGAAAGGTTCAAATTGCCGCTGCATGGGGATTTCAGGTATCGACCCCCGGCTTTGAGGCCGCAACCTCGCCAGCATGCGAAATTTGTTCGTTTTGCTTCCGTAACTTCCTGGAGAGCGTGGTTATTGCGCCACGCGCTATCTCGACATTGTCGGCCATCAGATCGTAAAACACATCTCGCTGGAGCTTCAACAACGTCGTTTCCTCGATCGCCGTTACGGAAGCAGAACGTGGCTCAGGATCGAGTAATGCCATCTCGCCGACCACATCTCGAGTACCGAGTTCGGTCAGGAAATGAACGCCAGCATGCACACGCACTCGGCCCTCGACGATGATGTAAAGGCAATCGCCAATTTCACCCTTCTGGATAATGTTTTCGCCGGCTTTGAAGTGGACTTCCTCCAGCGCCTGTGCGATGTGCGCGATTACCGGATCGGGCGTTTCTCGAAATAGCTCAACAGTCTTTAAGAGAATGACGCGTTCAAATAGTAACGGCATAAGTTCACCTCCAGTAGAATTATGATGAAGTTCAGCGATCCCTGAAGCGACTGACTCGCTCGACTTCCAATAGCGTGCTATGGCGATCGTCCAATCACCATAGAATCGGTCCTTGTTTGAAATCAAACGATCGAGCGCTAATTGCTGCGGCACTCGCTCAATTGGTCCCATGGAAATGATATCCGCCAATGCGGCACCATGATGGGCTCTTCCACTCAAAAATAAACTAGCTTCGAGCACCGCGATGATGTCCTTCGAGCCTTCACTTGGTAAGATGTGATGAAGTGTTTCGAATGCATTTGCACGGTCGCGTTCATCACCCAACAGGAGACTGTCACGAACGCGAAGCAGAGTGTGATGTTCGTATCGCAATCCCAGCAACAGCAGCAGGCGCTCGGCGGCGCGAACAATTTCGAATGCTAATGTGCTTCGGAACAAGCGGGCGGCTCGCGATAACCCCGGAGCAGCGCGAATCGAATCCACGAAAGACAAGATTGCAGCGATCTCGTAGACCCGATCGCATTCTTCTCGGATCAGCCGGTCGAATAGGCTGCGATCGCCAAGGTTTGTCCGATCCAATCTTGTCACGGCGCCGAGCAACGCGCGCAACGTTACGAGCCGAATATTGCTTAAGTCACCACTCCGAGAAGGCGGCCAATGGAGAAGCGACTCCAGCTCGTGAAATGCCCGTTCGTCCATTGACAGGTCCTCTCCACGAATAGAATGACCTAGCAACCGGGCAACTCGTATCAACCGCGCTTCATCAACGGCGTCCGACTCAATGCGACGAGCAAGAGCAGGTATGAGGAGACTCCCAAATGCCGACAGACAAAGCTCCAGCCCTCTCATGAACTGCCGCGACGTTGCCATATTAAAGTACTGTTCAAGCAAAGGCTCGACCAGATCCTGGTGTGCAATTAGCGACGATGCATTCGCTGCTGCGAGACGCACGTCCTCATTTTCGTCGCCGAGCAGGGCCAACAGCTGAGGGTTGGTCTCCTGGACGGCGGCCCGACCGATTATTCTTGCCGCAGAAGTCCGCCGCGCGGGATCGGGGTGATTCATCAGCGCCCGGAGATGCTCGTTGGCGATTCTGAGATTCGTCATCGTCCGGCTCTTGAACAAGCCCGTCAATAGACCCTCCAGCACCTGCGGACGTTCATCCTCAAGCCAACGAGTCACCGAAGTGTTGTCGAATCCGCCATGGATCTTCCCATAAGCTTGTAGTATCGGGCCGAGAACATCCGGCTGATCCTGGGAAACTCGGATAGCATGTTCCAACGTGTTGGATAATCGTGATTGATGATCAGGTGTGAGGGTGAATTCCTCACTCCGCTGAAGTGCGGCTATTCGTAACGCGCGATCGCCATGATCGAAAACAATGGGCAAGATGTCGATAAAGAATGAAGATTCCGTCTGCGGAATAAGCCGGAGAGCATATTCGGCTTCAGTCGTATTCATGCTTCGCAACTTCTCGACGATCATCAGTCGTGTCGCATGATCCAAGACCAGTTCGGCCTCGTTAAGTCGTCGATGTTTGAGTGCGCGGAAGACCATCATCCGATATTCCCGATCGAACCATCCGAGAGCAAACGCCCAAGCGACAAACACTCCGACTATTGCGTAACTAATGTCGAGAAGTGTGAACCCAATGGAGACTGAGAGGACATAAAGCAAAAGTGCTGAAACACCCAACCCAATCGGCTCCGCGATACCGCCGACCAAATACTGCCCCTTGTGTCGGTCACGCTTAGAAAGGGGCTGCAATGCAATGGCAAGCGCGGGTACGTGTACGGCATCCGACCATAGTTGGACAAATAGCATTCCTGCGGTGAATGACCAGATCATTGCCGATTCCTTTGTGCCCATTGCTCCGATGAGTCCTGCAACCGTGATCGCACAAAGACCAACGGGAAGCACAATGCTGGTTCGCGCCAACCCGAACCGGTTAAAGAGCCGGCCAACAATGCCGATTTTTAAAATCAGGCTTATGAGTTGGGCAAGACCAAGAAATAGACCGAGGAAATTCGCGATCTCAGCGATATCTTTACTGCGAAGCTCGATCTGACGCAGGAAGCCATAGTCGATACTTGTCGTCGCAAGGACTGCGAGAAACGATACGAGCGCTACACTTGCAATGTACCGGTGTGCGCGAACAAACTCCATGACTGATCGCTTCCGAAGAACGGATATGCCAGGCTCCATTCGGTGCTTGTGGGATTGGGAGTGGTTCGCTATTGGAGATTGATGCGCAGAATGCGTCGCGAAAGCATGACCGAAATCGCCGACGATCCGCTGAAGGAAATAGAGGCTTGTGGCAGCTCCGATGGCAGAGAGTATCAAAAGGTCGGGCACCTGAAAAAATGCGAGAATGACCGGGACAGAAAAATAACCAAGTATCTTTGCAAGGAAGGAGCCGGAATCGATAAGGCTGAACAGGCGCTTGCCCTGTCGCACATCGAACAGATGGGATGCAATCACCCAGAATTCGTCGTCAGTCACATAGATCATGATGCGCGACCATACCAGCAGGCCGAAAGCCATCATGTATGTCGGAATTGTCGAGCCGGCCAACATACTGAGCCTCAGGGCGATCGTACCGCCGACCAAAGCGAGTAGTTCGAGTCGGAGCAATCGTGCTTGTCCGATGGTGCGCTCCAGATGCTCCGAGGCATACGCTATTATGAGTTCCAGAACCGCGGCGGACGCGAATGCGATGGGTAGATAATCGATTGGAAAGGTAGCGAGGAAGATTGGAAGGGCAGCAGAAACCAGATATGCAACACCCACACCCAGGCAGAACGAGTGCATCCAAAGGAGCGCCACCGGACGGCGTTCATTTGAACGAAGGTTCAGGGCTTGCAGAACGAAGCGAGACGTCCAAAGACGATCGAATGGCGCAGACACAGTACAAAGATAACTCCATTCTGGATGGAAGTATGAAACTGGTCCTTCAACGGGTCCAGGAATTTGCGACCAGCAAGATCGCTTCGCTACATCCCGGTTATCGGTATCATTGCGTAGAGCATACCGCAATGGTGGTCGAGTATGCTCGCGTGATTGCAGAGGCTACCCGTCTTTCTGACGCTGAGACTTCCATTCTTCTGATCGCCGCGTGGCTCCATGATGTCGGCTTCGACATGATCTATATTGGTCATGAGGAAGAAAGCTGCAAGTTTGCACGGGAAGTACTCGCGCGAGAGGTCAGCAGCGAAATCATTGCGGATGTGGAGGAAGGCATCCGCGCAACCGAAATTCCGCAGCGGCCTACCGGCCGTATCGCGCAAGTACTCTGCGATGCAGACCTCTTTTATCTTGGTACTGATCTACTCTTGCCATGGAGCGACCGACTCCGTGAAGAGCACCTCCATGCGCTGGGCCGTGAATATACCGATCTCGAATGGCTTGATATTAATATCCAGTTCATTCGGAGCCATACGTTTTTCACCGATTACGCAAGGGAGCAAGCAGGGCCGGGGCTTGCCGATAATCTCCAAATGCTCGAAACCATGAGGATGCTGCTCATCGAGAACCGTGCGCTCTAATGGTGCATCCAGCCGGAGATCTCGCTCTTACGAAGTGTTCCTTTGTGAAGTGCACGCACCTTAAGAACATAGAAAATGATTGGTGTGACGATCAGCACGTGAATTGCACTTGTTAGCATGCCGCCGACCATCGGTGCAGCAATTGGTTTCATTACGTCGGAGCCAGTCCCGGTCGAGAACAGAATGGGAACGAGCCCGAGCATCGCGGTTGCGACGGTCATGAGCTTCGGACGAAGCCGGAGCACCGCGCCTTCAATCGTAGCATCATATATGTCCTTAACGGTCATCGATCCTTCCTTTATAATTAGCTTCTTATCCAGCGCCTCGTGCAGGTACACGACCATGACCACTCCGGTCTCCGTCGCGATGCCATATAGTGCGATAAATCCGACCCAAACCGCAACAGACCAGTTCATGCCAAGAACCGCGATGAGGAACACGCCACCGATGAGCGCGAATGGGACACTGAGCATTACGACGCCCGCTTCCTTGAAATCTTTGAGTGTCACGTAGAGCAAAAGAAAGATTACGAAGAACACAAGCGGGATCAGCAGCCGGAGCTGTGACGCCGCGTGCTGTTGCTGTTCGTACTCCCCGCTCCACGAAAGCGTGTAGCCGACTGGAAGCTGCAAACCCTTCGTCAATACCGATTTCGCTTCCGAAACGAAGCTGCCCATGTCGCGGCTGCGGACATTGAGATAGACAATCGAACGCAGGAGGCCATTCTCGCTCGAGACCATAGCGGGACCATCCTTGATCTCCACGCTTGCCAATGCTCCGAGCGGAACGTACTGGATTCGTGAGATCGGAGGCGGCGAAAGTAGATTTGACTGCGAGGCTTGAGAGGCGGCAAGTGAGCCGCCTGAGGTCAATCCGGTGTTATCCTGTCCGGCAGAGCTGGATGTTCCCATTCCGCTGCCCATTTCGGTTGTCGCGTCGCTCGACGTGACCGATGCTCCTGCGCCTGCTTGACTTGTCAACAACGTTGCTCCCGCTCTGATCGGGATTGGGACTGGGACTGGCAGCGATCGCAATTCCTCAACCGACCCGCGAAAGTCCTGCATATAGCGCACGGTGATTGGGAATCGCTCGCGGCCTTGCACGACTGTTCCGGCACTCTCGCCACCAATCGCACTCTCGATTACGTCGTTGATGGTAGCCGGCGTCAGCCCGTACAGCCCCGCGGCTTCCGGCCTTAAACTGATTTCCAAAAACGATCCACCTTTGACTCGCTCTGCTGCTACATCCGCCGCGCCGCGGATTGGTCGAAGCAATCGTTCGGCTTCAGAGGCGAGGCGATCGAGCGTATCCAGATTGCTTCCGAAAAACTTGACCCCAAGATCGGTTCGCACGCCCGTCGTGAGCATATTGATCCGATTGATGATTGGTTGTGTCCATCCGAGTGCCACGCCCGGCATGCGGAGGTTGCGGTTGAGGTCATCGACGATCTTATCCTTGGTGATTCCAGGGCGCCATTGTGCACGAGGCTTGAGCAGGATAATCGTCTCGATCATTGACTGTGGAGCGGGATCGGTCGCAGTCTCTGCTTTACCCACTTTGCCGAGAACCTGCTCGACTTCCGGATAGCTCTTGATGATTGCATCCTGCGCTTGCAGGATGCAAGTGGCTTGGGACATCGAGGTGCTTGGCACCAGCAGCGGCATGAATAGCAGACTGCCCTCATCGAGCGGTGGCATGAACTCGCTGCCGAGACCGAGCGCGATTGGAATTGCGACGGCCAGCGCCAGAGCATTAACAGCAATTGCAGTCTTCTTGTGTTTGAGCGCCCATGCGAGTGTGGGCAGGTAGAGTTTCTGTGCCAAACGCGACACTGGGTTCTTCTCTTCAGGTCGCATTTTGCCGCGCATGAGAAGCGTCATCAGCACGGGCACCAGTGTGATCGATACCAGCGCGCTGCCAAGCAAGGAGAATGTCTTTGTAAATGCTAGCGGATGAAAGAGCTTGCCTTCTTGTCCTGTGAGCAGAAATACGGGGAGGAAACTGACGACGATGATAATAATGGAAAAGAAGATCGGTCGCGCTACTTGTTGCGCACTGTGAATAACGACATCACGATAGTCATACTCAGTGCCATCGCGCTCTTTATTTGTTTGGGCATCCGAAAGATGACGATGAGCATTCTCGAGCAGCACAATAGATGCATCGACCAGGATTCCAATCCCAATGGCGATGCCACCCAGCGACATGACGTTGGACGTGATGCCGAAGGCCCGCATCAGAATGAACGCAATGAGAACCGAAACCGGTATCTCGATAACAATTCGCAAGGCGCTTGGAAAGTGGAATAGGAAGATGAGGATGATGATGGAAACAATGATAGCTTCTTCGATCAGCGTGTGCTCGAGTGTTGCGACAGAAGCTTCAATCAGTTCGGAGCGATCGTACGCCGTCTCTATCTTTACTCCTGTTGGTAAGCCGGGCGCAACCTCGGCAATACGCGATTTCACACGGTCGATCACGTCTTTGGCGTTCTCGCCAGTCCGCATGACGACGATGCCGCCGGTTACTTCGCCAGTTCCATTCTTATCGAGCGACCCCCGACGCGGAGCGGCGCCGATCGTTATGTCCGCCACATTCGATAGAGGGATGGCTACGCCATTGCGCGTGGCGACATTTACCGCTCGAAAGTCGCTTGCGCTGGTGAAGTATCCTTGACCGCGTACGAAACTCTCACGTCCATTCACTTCGATGATACGTCCGCCAACGGCATTGTTCGAGCGAGTTACGGCGCGCGTAATGTCATCGAGTGTGACATCGTAGAGCTGCATTTTGAGGGGATCGAGATTGATCTGATACTCGCGCACATATCCACCAACAGAGGCAATTTCCGCAACACCTTCAACCGACTGCAGTTGGGGCTTGATGAACCAGTCCTGGAGCGCGCGCAGCGTTCCGAGATCATATCCTTTCCCTTCCACCGTGTACCAGAAGACGTGGCCGACGCCGGTGCCATCGGGACCAAGTTGCGTTTTCGTACCAGCCGGCAAACTGGCCTGAACGGTCGCAAGCTTTTCGAGGACGCGACTTCGCGCCCAATATGGGTCGACGTTATCCTCAAAAATCAGATAGATGAAACTCATGCCGAACATCGAAGTCGCACGAACGGCCTTGATGCTGGGCAGGCCTTGGAGCGCGGTGACGAGTGGAAAGGTCACCTGATCTTCGACGATCTGCGGCGAGCGGCCCATGTACTCTGAGAACACGATGACCTGATTCTCCGAAAGATCGGGAATGGCATCGAGCGGCGTTGTGGCGATTGCCCATGCGCCGACTACCGACACGAGGAGGAAGACGGCAATGATGAACAGGCGATGCCGTGCACTCCAATCAACAATGCGTTCGACCATGACTATTTCTCCCGAATTGCAGTGATGAGCCACTCACCGCTCTCAGAGCGAGTGAGAGTGAAGCGTACGGATTCATCGACTTGTACCGCCTGGAGAAATTTGGGATCCGCGACTTTGTAGGCCATGCTCATTGCAGACATGACGCTCGGGATATTGCCGTGATCGAGGGTGATGGTCTGGTCCGCAGTATTGATCCGACGAACCGTTCCGGTGCCCTCCCCGGAATTCTTATTTCCCGTTTCGCCCATATTCATCCCGGCCATGGGATTGCTCTTCGTGAACTGATGCTCGGCATCGACTAAGAACGAGCCATTCGAGGCGATTCTATCATCCAACCTGATGCCGCTTCGCACTTGATAATAGTTGTCCGGTGAGAGTAGGCCGAGCGTGACATCGTGCCGCGCGAACATATTGCCAGAGTCGAGCACCCATACATAGTCTCCGGTGCCGGTTCTCACGACGGCGTTTTGTGGAATGGCGAGGGACCGTCCAAGTTCTGAGCGAATGCTCGCCGTGAACGTCATCTGCGGACGAAGTTTGTAGGACGGGTTCGGAAGGCTGAGCCGAACTCGAATTGTGCGTGAGGATTGATCTTCCACCGGCGAGATGAAGATAACCTTACCCACAAAGTTCTCATCAGGATAAGCTTCCGAGCGAATTGGGATAGACTGACCGACGTGAACGTAACGAATATTCTGCTCAGGCACATTCACCTCGGCCCAGACCATCGAGAGATCGGCAATTTGGAAAATCGTGGTGCCCTCATCGACATATGAACCTTCTTGTGCCAGCTTTTGCAGCACAAGTCCGTCCATTGGCGCGGCAATGGTCACCGTATTGGCGACAGTGGGGCTTTCCCCAAACTGACGGATTTGCTCCTCGCTCAGCCCATAAAGTTCAAGCCGCTTTTTGTTGGCTCTCATAAGTCCTGCGTCCGCATGATGTTCCATGCCGGCTGTGTGGCCTTGATCCATCTCGCCAGCGCCGGCGGCGATGAGATAATCCTTTTCCGCACTAAGAATATCTGGGCTATAGAACTCGAACAGTGGATCGCCTTTGCGGACATACGTCCCAGTGGCCGCCACGAACATCCGTTCGATCCTGCCACGTGCACGCGCGGCGATCGTCTTCTGCGCCGGCTCAGGAATCTCGATCACGCCAACCGTTGAAAGCTCGCTTGTGAACGCTCTTGATTCAACCGGAACAACCGTAATGCCGGACCGGACCACCGCCTCGTTTGTCAAGCTGACCATCTCGGGCGTGCTGCTGGCCGTGGTAATCGATGTCATCGTGGTACTGGACTGGCTCATTGGCTTTTCTCGCTTGCCCAAGAGAAGTATGACTGCTCCTCCGAGAATTGCGACGAACAGCGCCAGTAGTCCATACCGCAGGGCTTTACTTGTCCGAAGTGTATTTTTGCTTGTCATATCGAGCGCCTCTTATTTCCAATCGTTTCGACTTGTATATTTGGTGAGCGTTGTTCCGGTCAGGAACTCGATCATTGCGATCGCCTTGTTGTATTCAGCTTCCAGCCGGTAGCGATCGTGCTCGCGATGGAAGAGTCCAAGTTGCGTGCGAATAATATCGTCAATATTTGCTTTCCCATAGGTGTAATTGGATATGTCCGTCTGCAGGTCCAGTTGCACGGCGGGATAGATCTCGTTACGGAGGAGAGTGTACTCTTCTTGAATCCCCTGCAACTTGGCGAGATTTGTTTCAATCGCCGTATGGATGTTCAGTTCTTCGGCTCGGGCATCTGCTACCTTCATTGCTCGCATGGCATCGGACTCAGCGAGTGCCTCCGTGCGTTTACCACCAAAGTTGAACGGAAGTTCGACGCTGACAGTGGCGGAAACCATATCGGTCTGCGACATCGACGATGGGGTAACCCCAGCCATGGCTGCGCCGGGGAAGTTCATGGGATTCATCGGCGAAGTTGCCGAGAGCGCATCGCGCTGCATGTAGGCAAGTGATACCTGGAAGTCCGGGTATTTGTCGAGATCGTTTCTCCGGTAGATGAGACGATCCTGCTCGATCTGCGCCTCCAGCTTCTTTAAGGTGGGACGGTTCGCGCGGGCAATTGAGTCCAAAGCCATGACCGAATAGGTAAAAGGAGGAAGCCCAAGGCTTGAGGTCATGGTAACCGCCGCAGGACTTCCTGATGCTTGTTCCAGATCGGCAGCGCGCTCTCGGAGCATCGTTCGCTCCTCAATAATCTCTGTCGCGAGTGTTGCGCGCTCGAGTTTTAGGTCCAGTACTTGCGACTGCGTGGTGCTGCCCGTGGCAAGCTTAGACTCCGCAAGAGGAATTAGATCGTCCAGCGCCTTCTGATGCAATTTGTTGACCGCAATCTCTTGATCCAGATGATATAGATCAAAATAGGCTAACTTGACATCACGGGCAAGCATGTTGCGCGCTTCCTGCAAATCGTCTTGCGCTGTGAGGGTATCTTGCGCAGCAATCTTTCCGTCGAACTTCAGCTTGCCCGGATAAGGGAATGACTGGGAAATGCCAATCATTTTAGAAGTCATTGGCTCCTCCGAAAACCTGAAGGAATTCGTCGGAAGATTTTGGGCGCCGAGCATCAACATGGGATTCGCGAGCGAGGATTTTTGCGCGATTCTTCGGCGGGCCGCTTCGATCTGTGACTCACCCGAGAACAGCATCGGGTGTGAATCGATGCGAGCGAGTATAGCATAGAGTCCCGCAATGGAGCTATCAGGCGGTGGCGTTTGGGCATGCGCAGAGCTTGTTGCCAGAAGCAACGAACACACAAATAACAAAGTAGAGAATGGATGTTTGGTCATTTTGCGATAAAATACATCGGTTACGGCGGCCTCGCGGTCGCCGGCAATATGCTAGCCGAAAGTATTGATCGCTAAATGCGGTAGGTCGAGAATAGGGCGCACTGCTCCGCAGGAGTTCGAGGCGGGGACGCAGGAATCGGGATAATTGTAGTCGTTACTGCACGGCGCACGAGGAGGAAGGAGGTTGCCAGCAGCGGAAGGAGAATGAAGGAAAAATCGGCCTTGACAGGAGCAGGCTTGCCAAACTCCGACTTCACAGAAAGGTGGGTGGCCTTAACTACGCAACATGCCTTCGGCTTCATACTTGGCTTTTTGCAGGCCGCGCACGCTGCCGTAGTCTTCCCCGATGGCTTGGCGCAGGTACGCGTCGTCAGCGTCACGCCCGTCGTTGAGACGAGTATGGCCATTGCGAGAAATAACCGAGTTAAGCGCATCATGCTGTTCTTATAGACGAAATCAGGAGTAAAAAGATTCGCTCAGGCCCAGCATCACGCCGAAGTGTTCAGCTTTAATAGATTGGCATTGATGGCAACGATAATCGTGCTCAATGACATGAGCACGGCACCAGCCGCCGGGGAGAGAATGATCCCCACGCCCGAGAGAACACCGGCTGCCAGCGGAATTGTAATAATGTTGTAACATGCCGCCCACCAGAGATTCTGCACCATCTTCGAGTAGGTCGACCGCGAAAGCTCAATCAGCGCGATGACATCATTTGGATCGTTCTTCACGAGTACAATGTCCGCCGTCTCGATCGCGACATCGGTGCCAGCCCCGATGGCGATGCCAACGTCGGCCTGCGCGAGAGCCGGTGCATCGTTGACACCATCGCCAGTCATCGCAACTTTCAATCCGCGTGCTTGGACTTCTTTGATCTTCGCGGCTTTATCTTGCGGCAGTACTTCCGCAAAGTAATCGCGAATCCCAAGCTCGCTCGCCACTGCCACCGCAACTTGCTGATTGTCTCCCGTGAGCATCATCGGCTCAATGCTCATTTGCTGAAGTCGGATCATCGCAGTCTTCGATTCCGGCCGAACTTTGTCGCCTAATGCGATGGCGCCGGCTATTCGGTCATTTACGATGACGTAAACGACAGTATGCCCTGATCTAGCTGAGCTGTAACATCCCCGTTGGTATATTGGAGATTCTGCTCTCGAAGATAACCGGAGCCGACAATTTTCATCGCCAGGCCGTCGATTGTTGCTTCGGCGCCGACGCCGGGGAGTGCCCGAAACGCTTCGACCTTCCGAGGGGATGGTTTGGGTGAGACAATTCCTCTCGCGATCGGATGTTCCGATTGCGATTCGAGAGCGGACACATAGTCGAGCAATTCTTCATCGCTGGTAAAATCATTCGATACTCGGATGACCTTCAGAATGCGAAACTGTCCTTCAGTGAGAGTCCCCGTTTTGTCGAAAACAATTGCCTGAATATTGCGGCTGGATTCGAACGCGCCTCCGTCGCGAATAAGAAGTCCGCGCTTTGCAGCTATGGATGTTGAGATTGCCACGACGAGCGGCACTGCAAGCCCAAGGGCATGAGGACAGGAGACGTCCATGACAGTCACCATACGCTCAAGAGCAAACGAAAAAGATGCGCCAACAATGAATTTCCAAACGAGAAGCGTTATGAGGCCTCCCAGGAGTGCAACAGCGGTCAGCCAATTGGCTGCGCGATCGCAAGATCCTGTGTCTGCGATTTGGATTCCTGCACATCTTTTGCCAATTTGATGACCTGTGCGGGGAATGTCTGATCGCCACGGCGATCAGGGTCATCATGCCTGGCTGCCTGTAGCGGATTTCCGAAATCAAGCCGGTCAGGAAGGGCCAACCGCCATAGAAGAAGACGAACGTGGAAAGTGCCAGGAGGAGGTAGGCGCTTTGAGCGAATTGAAAGCCAGTGACGCCAATAATCTCTTGAAATGTTTCCGATAGCAGGAGAATCGGGACGGTTGCAGAAAGGGTGATCCAGAACCTGCGCTGGAAATCAGCTATTACACCTCGATGATCATGGTGGGCGGGACCTGGACCTGCGTGAGATCCGACTCCGTGGTTGTGTCGCACTGCCCCGTGAGCATGCTGTCCGTCACTGGATGGCCTGTCAGCGGGTTGATGGCCTGTACGATCACTCCCTTCGGCCTGAGCTTGATCAGGAGAAACTGCGTGTGCAAGGGACAGGTGTCTGGCCATTACATCGTGCAATATTGCCTTAATTCTAGGAAGCCACTGCAAACATTGTTCCGCAGCTTCAAAGGCAGGCGATCTCGCCCGATCTTGATCTGTGCCGAATGGTCTATGGCTTGCGAACGACTCCAGTTTTGTCGTGCAGACTGGGGTTCTGGAGTTGGCCGCGCTTCATGGGGGTTGCCTGAACGCGGAGTCCCAACTTCGCACGCATTTTCGCTGCCATCATCGTATCGGATGCCATCACATTACACATATGTTCTGCCAGTGCGGAATCGGAACGGGCTTTACCCATCATGAGATCGCAAATGCCACCACCCGTCGTATCCATAGGCCCTTGTTGCATCATCAGTTGTTGGACCTGAAGATACATGTCACGGTCTTGCACGATCCTTTGGGCAATAATTGCGCGTGCAGTGCTATCAGCCATGAGTTCGGTCACTTGATCGCTTTTGGAGCGTTCGGGTTTATTGCAGCCGGTACCAATGGTGAGCAGAAGGAATGTCGATAATGTGCAGATGAGACTCGTTTGTCGAAGCATGGCTATTGATTCTCCTTTTTACAGCAGGCTGGTAGTGCCTTGTGGGCGGATTTGTCAGCAGAATACTTCTTAGTGCTATATCCGATTTTCGAAATCCATTGTTCGATCGTCTTTTGGGTCACGGATAGCAAATGCGATACGATAACGTTTCCAGCCACATGGTCAGCTTCAACTGAATGCACTCCCTCAAACCTGCCAAGTTTGGTCTTGATGCGATTCTCACATGACCCGCAGACCATATCGAGCACATGCACCGTGTCCGTGACCACGACGGTGTCATTGACGGGCGTTGTCGCCCGAGCGGCCGATACGAAGAATGAAAAAATACAGAAGAGAAGGATGGACGCGATTAGGATCCAGCGCCCGGCAGAAGATTGATGCATTTGGTTGCAGTACTCAGCGAGCAAATGTAGCCACAATACTGGCAGGATAATCATGCATACCACCCATTTCCATTGGGTCGTGAATCATGAATGAAAACACGCAAGTGTACGTGCCAGGCTTCGCACTTGATGGCGTCGCCGTCGCGGTGATATGATGTGTGGATTCCGAAGTCCGGTGAGCGGCGAGATTGAAACGAATAACCGAGGTATCTCCCGTCACCTTCATGTTACTGAGCATACACGGGCATCCGCAACTTAGAGCGGCCTCGACCGTGCCGGTAGTATCCATTCCGGCAAGTTGGATTTTGTCCGAAGTGAGTTGCACGCTGCCGGGCGATGTGTTCATGGGGGAAGAGCATGCAAAAAATGTGGCGGTAATAAGAACGATCGAAACAATTGCCAGAAGTGTCTTCATGTCACATTGAGAACGAATTGAACCTACACCCCAAAACGAAGTGCAATCTCTGTGCCTTGCCTTCCTATTGTTGGAAATCGCACTTCTCGTTTGATATCCCCGACAATTTTCCTTATCGGTCTCTGAAATCCTTACAGGACTCCGTTAGAGATGCGACAAATTATTGTCCTGTCCGATGAGCTCGGAAAATACAGTCAACTACTGCCGCACTTTTTTGATAATTTTGGACATGCATTAAGAGTGAGATGCACAAGCGCTTAACTTGCATTATGCTGCGAAATTTACGAGGGGTGTTTGCGATTGCGGCTTTCGCCGTGATGCTCGCGGGAGTGATCCCCTCTGTCGCGTTGGCCCAAACCATTTCCGGCATGATCAATGTGTATCAGCACGTTGTGAGTATCGATGAGTGCCGGAATACGATGACTGTTCCTGCAGCCCACACATTTGTTATAGGTGATCGAGTTCTGATTATTCAAATGGGTGGTGCAGCCATTGATGAGACAGACGCCGCGAGCTACGGTACCGTCCAAAGCGTGAATGGAGCTGGGGCTTGCGAAATTGCAGAAGTCAGCGAAATACTGGATCTCGTTACGATTCGCTTTAGGAACAAGTTAGTGAATCACTACGACGTGAGTGGGCTTGTCCAAATTGTTAAGATTCCCCAGTATACTGATGTTATCGTGCATGGACTTCTTACTGCAACCCCCTGGGACGCCACGACACAAACCGGCGGAGTGCTTATACTTGAAGCATCCGGTACACTGACGCTGCAATCGGACATCGACGCGAGCGGAATGGGTTTTGCCGGCGGCCAAACAAACGATAAGGACAACGGTAATTCGGTAACGTATTATGTTGGTCCGGATACAGGTGGCGGCGGGTACAAAGGCATGGGAATCGGGACAGAGGATTCCATGCTGCGCGATCAGGCGCGAGGCGCTCCCGCAAACGGTGGTGGTGGCGGGGATTCGCATAATGCTGGCGGTGGTGGTGGTGCGAACTTGACAAATGGCGGACAAGGTGGCGATCAATGCAGCGGCGAAGGATTTGCGAGAGCCTCAGTTGGTGGAATTGGTGGACATGGTCTTGCCGCATACTCCGGCAAAGGATTGTTCTTGGGCGGCGGCGGAGGTGGTGGACATGAGAACGATGGCGGAGGAACCGGCGGAGCCTCCGGCGGCGGGATTATCATTATTCGGGCTAAGGCGATCGTTGGTGCAGGGGGGAGCATCCGCAGCAACGGCGCGAGCGTACGTGACACTTCGAAGATCGATGGCGCGGGCGGCGGCGGAGCAGGAGGGACAGTGTTGCTCGATGTCAGTACGATAGCGGGCGCTCTGACCATCCAAGCTGATGGCGGCAATGGCGGCTATGCCGACGCGGACAGCATAAGAGGCGCGTCGTATGGGTACGGTCCCGGGGGCGGCGGAAGTGGCGGAGCAATCTACTCTGATGCGCATACAGGTTTGAGTCAAGAGACGAACGGCGGGAAGTCGGGTCTGTTGGTGAGATGTTACGATCCGTCAATCGACTATACAGCGTACGGGGCGACCGCGGGTCAAGATGGTATTACGATACCGGCCCCGTCCGCAATTCCGGAAGGGACGACTCCCTATACCTATCCAAGGGTACTCCAGGATACGATGACGATTTGTGCCGGGGATAGCGCTTCCCCGGCCGCGACGGGCGCTGACTCGTACGCGTGGACCGGCGGCACCTACGCCAATCCTTTCGATTCGGTCCAGGTCGTTTCGCCGAATACGACAACGACCTACTACGTAGCGATGAGGAAGGGTGGCTGTCCGTTCAAAGATAGTGAGACGATCATTGTGACGCCACGAACATCATCTTCGTTTAGCGGCCCGCGTACAGCATGTACTGGCAGCACTGCGACCTATGTGACAGATCCAAGCGCCGGGGTGAATCACACCTGGAGGGTCGATGGAGGAACGCCGGCAACTCTAACCGGCGATTCAGTCGTCGTAACATGGGCGGATTCTCGCATAGGTCACGTGACATTAGTGAGTTCAAATGGTTCATGCCCAGACTCGAGCACGATCGATGTTGCGCTCGGTAAGACTATTATCCCAGCAATTCTCGGGCAATCTGTTCTTTGTACCGACGTAACGGATACACTCCGAGCAGACACGATTTATGACAGGTACCAGTGGAGCACTGGCGAAACCACACCATGGATTGTCATCTCGAATGCAGGGACTTATACCCTGACCGTTTGGACCACGGGCGGATGTGAAGGAACATCCTCCGCGTTCAATATCACCGTTGCTGCGAAACCGACCGTCGACATATCGGCTTCCGCTACACAACTGCCCGACAATGGTGACTCGATCATTCTACGTGTGCCCAGCATCTTTTCGAAATATTTATGGATGTCCGGCACGCGGCAAGTTGGCACGGCAGATTCGCTCGTTGTCGATTCTGCCGGCACGTACCTGGTTTTTGTTGAAGATGTCGCTGGGTGTCAGGCTGTCGATTCGATTGAGATCATTCCGGCGGCGGCGCGCCCCGATGTATTGCTTGCATTGCCCGACTTAGACGCGGCTCCCGGCGATCATATCATGATTCCCTTGGACATTCTGAGTTCGCATCATCTTGACAGCTCGAAGGCAACATCCTATTATTGCAGGCTCCGATTCAACCGCTCGTTGCTCGAGCCGGACGATGCATGGCCCTCGGTCGATAACGGTCGGTACCGCACCATAACGATTGCAGGCCATAGGGCTGATACCCTTGTCGTCGGCAATCTCCTTCAGCTTGGGTTTCGGGTTGCACTCGGCGACACCGATCAGGATTCGATCATGCTCGACTCGGTGGTGTGGACGAATGGTCGACCAGTGACTACCAGCCTGCGGAGTGGGTTATTCCAGCTCCTCGGCGTCTGTACGGAGGGAGGAAAGCGGCTCTTTAGCGCGAACGGATATTTTGGAATTAGCTCGATTGCGCCCAATCCGACGAGTGGCAACCTCTCGATCAAGTATCATCTGATCGAGAGCGGTAAGACCTCATTTCGCATCGTCGATATGCTTGGACGTGTGGTGCGGACAGTGCTGGACGCAGAGCAGAATGCTGGTGCTTACGACGTTCAACTCGATCTCTCATCCCTGCCCTGCGGAATCTATACGACCATACTTCAATCGCCGACACAGCGGGAATGCCGAAGGATGGAGGTGTACCGGTGAGGCAATTGAGAATTACGAATGACGAATTACGAAATACGAATAACAAATTGTGGAGAAGAGTCTTATTCGTCATTTGTCATTTGTCATTCGTCATAGCCTCGATTGCCCATGCGCAAGGAGTCGACTCGGGCGCGCGGTATGGAGCGTTTCTGAACGGCGCGTTGCCGATTCAATCTGGCAACTTCCGGTATGTACCCACGTGCCCAGTATGCGGCAACGCATTCAGAACCGGGACTGGCTTTGGGTTGGATTTCGGTGCGCTCCATGCAATGCCACTCAGTTCGAAGTACTCGTTAGAATTGCGCCTTGGCTATCACGATCTTGGCGCGACGTTAAACAGCACCGAGGTCACACAAGTCATCGATCAAAACGATCAACTCGTGAACGGCACATTCGTGAACACATTGAGGACAAAGATAGGAATGATCGGACTCTCGCCATTGATCGCATACCATCCTTCGATGGCATGGCGCCTGCTTGCCGGCCCTACCATTGGATTAGTCACCTCAAAGATCTTCGAGGAGCGAGAAGAAGTCACGCAACCGAGTAATGGTGTTTTTGTTGACGGTAATGGCAACGCAGTTGGCCGTGTACGAAATGATTATTCCGGTTCGATTCCTGATGCTTCGAGATTCATGGCTGCGATCACCATCGGAAGCCAATACGAATTGCCGATGAATGCGACGGGAACAATGCATCTCGTGCCGGAGGCATTTTTCACATACGGCGTAACTCCGCTAGCGAAGGGGATGAGCTGGCGAGCAAGTTCTATCACGGCGGGTGTCTCGATTGAGTACACACCGACGAAGGTCATACCCACACTTCCTCCGCTACCTCAGCCACCTCCGGCTCCTCAACCACCTCCAGTGAAGCCAAAAATGCCATCGATTGCGGCATCACTCGAAGTCGAAGGGGTTGAAGTGGACCAGACGGTACATCCAATAAGGGAGTTGGTGATTGAAGACTACATTCGGACGCAGTACCGTCCGCTGTTGAACTACATCTTCTTCGATAAGGGGACATCGGAATTACCTGCACGTTATCACAGGATTTCAGATCAGGAGACTCGGAACTATGATTTCCATCGGTTCTCTGATCTTGAGACACTGCCACTGTATTATGAGGCACTTAATATCTACGGCCAGCGCATGCGGGCATTCCCGAAGGGCCGCTTGACGATTATCGGCTGCAATGATGGCGGCGATGAAAAAGCGATCAATGGGCTCTCGCAATCAAGGGCGAAAGCGGTGTTTGACTATCTTCACGATGTTTGGGGCATCAAGCCATCGCGTATGAAGCTTGAATATCGAACTTTGCCGGAGAAGCCATCGAGCATCAGCGATACGGGCGGATTGCAGGAAAACCGCCGCGTGGAAATCACCTCGAATCTTTGGCAGATAATGGAGCCGATCTTCACGACCGATACAGCGCATGTGCCCAAGCCGCCAATTCTGCGCGCTGAACCAAAGGAAGTTGCGGAGGCAGGTGTGGCGCGGTGGCTGGTCACGGTCCAGGATGATAAAAATGTGGCTTCGAAGACATTCACTGGCTCCGATACGGTGCAGCATACGCTTGACTGGGATTTGCAGAATGTGCCAGGCACGAGGCTAAAGAATCTTGGATCGATCCAAGCTCGATTTGAACTATCTGATCGGAGTGGACAAGAAGTACACAGTGAGCCGGTCCAATTGCCAGCGCGGCACTATACCCTGCTCGATAAGCACCACGAGGGCTCCATTGATACAATCATCTCGCGGTATAATTTGATATTGTTCGACTTTAATCGTAGCGAACTCAGTGATGCAAACGCGCGTATCTCCGCATTAGTACGATCGAGAACGACAGCGGAGTCAAAGGTCAAAGTGTTTGGGTATACAGATCGAATCGGAAGCGACGAATACAACTTCAAGCTCTCGACTTCGCGCGCGCAGGCCACGGCGCAGTCCATCTATCAAAAGAATGCCAGCGCGTACCACAGTCTTGATGTGCGTGGTCTCGGGCGATCCGTATTACTATATGATAACAGTCTGCCGGAAGGACGTTTCTACTCCCGCACGGTAACGGTGGAAGTCACCACGCCAACAAATTAATGACAAATAGGCTGGCTTCATCAGTCTTTGGTCATTGATTGGAGAACCTCCGTGAGCATCTCCTTCCGGTATGAACGGCGATAGGATAGATTGTCGATAATTTGGCTCTGCTTGAGTAGTGCGGTAGCAAGCGATCCGGCATCGTTCGTCGTAGTGTCGCGCACGACTGCCGGTGCGGGTCCGATACCACTTACCGCGACAGTCGTTGTTCCATCATGACTTTGCCGCAATGCAACTGTCAAGTTCGTAAAATCAACACTTCCGCGCGGCCGAATCTTGCGGAATAATACTCGCGGAATACTCTTAGGTATTGGTATTAGTATTCGGGTGAGAATATCTCGCTTCGAGGTCGTATGAGAAGCAAGACCATCACCTGTATAGAGCCACTCGACTGGCTTTCCCACGATGTTGTGAGCGTTTTCCTCTTCCAGGATCTCGACTTGTGCTCCGATGACGATAAGCACTGGAGCCAGATCGGAAATGAAGACCGAGTAGCAGTGCTTGGCGCTGCCGGTTGCAATGCAGACCTCTGCGCCGCATTTCAGGCAGCCGCCTGCGGCTGTCTGCCAAAACTCAGACTGATCGTAGTAAATACAACGGTTCTCGCACAGGAGATTGCCCGCGACAGTTCCACTATTGCGGATTGAGGGCGAGGCAATCGCCAGGGCCGCCTCGGTAAGAGCCAGGAAGTGCGATTGCACGGTCGCATTACTAGCCAGCTCGGCGAGGGTGGTTGCCGCACCGATCGAGAGCGTGTCGCCTTCGAGCGTAATGCCGCGAAGCTCACGGATGCCTGTGAGATCGATAAGATGAGTCGTTGCGTCCAATCCAAGCGATCGGCGCACCATGAGATCGGTACCGCCAGCAATGAACATACAATCCGTCTCACGCTTCGTGAGGAGCGCCGCTTCTGCCAGAGTCTTGGGGTGCGAGTAACTCATTCCTTTACTAATTTCTTCTTTGTGAGTGATGTCACTTTGCGGCCCTCACCGAATTTCTGGTGTTTCATCGCAGCGAGCAGGCTCTCGGATGTTATCGGCAAGGTCGTTACTCGAACTCCAACGGCATCAAATACGGCATTGGCAATGGCCGGGATCACCGGATGCAGAGCGCCCTCTCCGCATTCCTTTGCTCCGAACGGACCTTCCGGGTCCATTGTCTCAATGATATTGGTGTGGATGGGCGGCGTATCAACTGACGTCGGTATCCGATAATCGAGCAGATTCCCATTGAGCAGCAGTCCGTCGTAAAACTCCATTGCCTCACTCACGGCTTGTCCCATGCCCATGTGCCAAGAGCCTTCGAGTTGGCCTTCGACAGCAAGGCGATTGAGTGCGCGCCCGCAATCGTGCGCGCCCCAGAGATCGAGCACGCGGAGCGCGCCGCTTGTGGGATTCACCTCGACTTCCGCGATCAACGCGCCAAAACTGTACGATGGGCTCAGCCCCGCGCCAGCGCCTTTGAAATCGCCTCCCAACTTTGGCGAGATATACCAGCCGCTTGTCGCAAGCGCGCCACGATGTGCGGTCGCAATATCGATCGCCTCTTGCCAGGAGAGATCTATTCGCTGATTGGCGGATTGAATCCGGTCGTTTACGATTGTGAGGTCTGTGGCCTGGATTTCGTGTTGGCGGGCAACGGCTTCGAGAATTGTCTCTCGCATTTTCGTCGCCGCGCTCTTGGCGGCATTGCCTGCCATAAAGGTCACCCGACTCGAGTAGCTGCCCAGGTCAACAGGCGTGAACCGGGTGTCAGCGGCGTGAACGAATGTTTTTGAGAGCGAAACGCCGAGTTCTTCGGCGACCACCAGTGCTAGCATGGTATCCGAGCCTTGGCCAATATCGCTCGCACCGGAATAAATTACAACGCGGCCATCGAAATCCACTTTGAGATGGACGACGGACTGTGGCAGGTCATTCCAGATGATCGGAAGCGCGCTGCCACTGATGAAGAATCCGCATGCGACACCGATACCACGGCCATGCGGCAACTTCCCATGCTTTTCATCCCAGCCAGAGTCACGTCGGATGGTCTCAATAGCTTCGGGGAGTCCGTTGCTGGTAATTCGGTACTGCCCCAGTGTTTGTGTATTACCGGGCAGTAGATTTTGCAGTCGAAGCTCGATAGGATCGAGGCCAGCCTGGTGGGCGAGATCGTCGAGTACGACTTCCATCGCATATCGTGGATTGACCGCACCGTGGCCGCGCATCGCGCCGCAGGCCGGTTTGTTCGTGTAGACGCGCCGTGATCGGAAGCTATACTGATCGAGCGCATACGGCGCCTGGAGCAAAACTCCGTTGTAATACGTCGTGACAACTCCGAAACTGCCGTATGCGCCACCATCGATCACCACATCGGCATTGGTGCTGAGTAGCTTGCCTGCAGCATCCATAGAAGTCGTGAGCGCAATGTGGGTTGGATGACGGCCATGATTCGTCAAAAACACTTCTTCGCGACTGAGCCGCGTCCGAACGGGGCGGCAGGTTTTGATCGCAAAGTAGGAGACGATCATTTCGTGTGCGAATGGATCGCTCTTGCCGCCGAACCCGCTGCCAACGAATGGCTTAATCACGCGGACTTTCTCCAGAGGCAAATGAAGTACTTTTGCGAGTGCGCGCTGGGTGTAATGTGGCACCTGCGTAGCCGATGTCAGCGTGAGGCCGTCATGTTCATCCCAGACTGCAATGGCTGCATGTGGTTCAAGGAAGGCATGATTGATGCCAGGAAAATCAAACTCCATCGACGATGTAAAAGCCGAAGGTCGGGTCTCGTCGCGCGCTCCCAACTGCATCTCCGCTTGTTTGTGGAGATTGCATCCATGTTTAGTCGATTGCTCGTGAATGAGTCCGGCCTTGTCGGTCGGTCTTAGTGCGTCCTTCCAGTGAAAGGCGGTGGGCAGCGGTTTGTATCGGATAACGATGGTCTTGAGGGCATTACGTGCTTCTGCTTCTGTCTCGGCTGCGACTGCGGCGACGATCTCACCAATAAACCGTACCTTCTCAACCGCAATGGCCGTCTGATCCTGCGAAATGGCAAGCACTCCGAAGGTCTCGGTCAAGTCCTTACCGGTTGCCACCGCTCTTACGCCCGGCATAGCGAGAGTGGCGGTGGTGTCAATGCTCTCGATGGTGGCGTGCGGTTCGGTGGACCGCAGGAATGCACAAAAGAGCGCGTTGGGCACGATGATGTCATCGGTGAACTTTGCTTCGCCGGTCACCTTCTTGCGCGAGTCGAGCAGGGGTGTACGCTTCCCGATCACACTGCCGGCATGCGGAATTGAAGGTTGTTCTGGCTGGAATTCAGCATTCGCTGCTGCTTCGATCCCATCGATGATCTTTTGATAGCCGGTGCAACGGCAGATATTTCCCGAGATCGCCTCGGCTATTTCCGCGCGGGTGGGATGAGGGTTCGATTCTAGAAATGCTGTTGCAGTCGTTACAATGCCAGGCGTACAATATCCACACTGCAACGCGCCGTGTTCGATGAGTGCTTCCTGGACCGCGTTGAGTTTGCTGCCATTCGCGACTCCCTCGACGGTTGTGACTTCGGCCCCATCGTATCTCAGTGCCGGCGTGATGCAGCTGAGTGTTGGCTGTCCATTGACGAGGACAGTGCAGGCTCCGCAGCTTCCCTGCTCGCAGCCGATCTTTGTGCCTGTAAGTTGAGCTCTCTCGCGAAGCACCCGGGCGAGCGTCTCGTGTTCCTCAATCAGGAAGCTCCGCTCGCGGCCATTAACTCGAAGTGTCAGTGTCTGCATCAGATACCAGCTCCAATACTCTTGCCCCCGTCAACATATAGAACTTGTCCTGTCATGAACCGGCACTCGTCCGATGCAAGGAATGCAACGACCTCGGCTACGTCTTCGGGTTGCCCCATACTTCGGGTTGGCTGTGCGTTAATGAGTTTCTGTTGAACTTCTGGAGGCAGGGCGCGCGCGAGCGGTGTGTCAATCAATCCCGGAGCGACCGCGTTCACTCGCACCATGTGCGGGCCAAGTTCCAATGCGAGTGATCGTGTTAGCCCGACGATTCCGGCTTTCGAAGCAGAATAGTTGGTCTGGCCTAAATTGCCAAGCCAGGCTCTGGATGAAATGTTGATAATTGCCCCAGTCTTGCGCTCCTTCATTACCATAGCCGCTTGGCGGCACATGAGCCAGGTCCCGCGCAGGTTCACCCGAATGACCAAGTCAAATTCCTCGGGTGTCATTTTCCATATCATATGATCGCGGATGACGCCGGCGTTATTGACTAGTACGTCGATGTGACCGTATGTTGCTCGAACCCACTCGAATAGTTGTCGCACGTCATCAGCGTCGGAAATATCGCAGCGATGGAATGTGGTTCGGTCGCGGCCAATGCCTTCCACAGCAGCATCGCCGAGTTCCGCAGCCAGATCGACGATGATGACAAAGCATCCTTGTGATGCAAGCCGTTGCGCGATCGCCTCACCGATTCCCTGGGCGCCACCCGTTACGATTGCGATGCGTGCATGGTCAGCCACGTGACATTTCCTCCTCCCATTGTTTCTTTCGTTCGATTCCGAGTTCACGATCCGTATCGAGGAATTGGAAATGGATTCGTTCTCGGTCGCTATCACTCAGGACATCTTCGGCAGCGACGAATAGTTCGTCATTCTCCGCGCTGATATGATCAATGAGATCCGAAGCATATTTTTCGAATGTGGCACACGTTGTCTTCCAGTCATTGGCATTGATGGCCGCTTCCGCAGCCGCGAGCGATTCGCGGAAAAGTGCATGATGATCCTCCAGACTACCAGTCAGCATTTCAATCGCGGGATTTGCATCGGCTAACGCTGGAAACAAGATATCATCTTCCTTTTGATGATGGTAGCCATCGGCATATTCGCGAAAAAAAAGAAGAAGTGTCCGAAGTTGTTCGGCCTGACTCGCGGGATCGTCGGCGCGGAGTTCATTTTTGAGACGGTCGATCGCGACGAGAATAGTCTCATGCTCATCGTAGAGTTGTTGCAATGCTGGGGAAATCATTATTGGAAGCGGGGAAGTTGAAATTGCAGATTATGAATTACGAATTATGAATGAAGAACACACAAGCCTTCAGAAGTTTGCTCATAGTCGAGCAACTCATTCGTTATAGGTATTTTGTCCTTCGTATGTGTTGGTTTGCTCTGGTTTTTGATTGCAACCATCCCAGCCGCGATGCTTACAGCAATTTCTGCTGGGCTGCAGGCGGCGATGTCTATGCCGATGGGCATGTCGACACGATCTAGCTCCTCTTCGGTTGCCCATCCACGATCCAGGAAGAGCTTTCGGCTCACGATCACCTTGCGCTTGCTCCCAATCATCCCACAGTACTTGTATGGCTGACGAAGCACGAGCCGAAGAACTTCGCGATCGAGTGAATGACTATGAGTTGCGATGACGGCATAGGTATTCGTGTCCCAGAGCAATGATGAAAGGGCTACTTCTGGAGCTTCATTGATGAAAGTGATTCCTTGGTGGAGGCTCTCAGCCTGTCCTCGTGAGTTGGAAGCCTTCGTCACGTGGTCAATGATGCCAGGACGTCCATCGACAAGCAGAACATTAAAGTCCAGGGGTACAAGAATCGCTGCAAGAGCGCTTCCCACATGTCCTGCGCCAAAGATGACGCATTGAGCCGGGATGTCCAGGAATTGTGTGTATAGATGTACCGTACCTCCGCAACACATATTGTGATCGCGGGTAAGGTGATGCTGGAACAGCTGGCTGCTACCGCATGCTATTGTCTGTACGGCATCATCGATCGCGGCATGTTCCAGTGCGCCGCCGCCGATTGTTCCGACGATCGAACGATCTGTTCGCACCAACATTTGCGCGCCAGCCTTCAACGGAGTTGAACCTTCGGTTTTAACTATCGTGCACAGCACGCCCGGTTCGCGCCGCTCACGGAGCTGGATAATACTGTGAAGAATAGTATTCGTCACGCGGGGACCAATTCGTTCACGGACTCAGGAACAGGGAAGTACTCGCGGTATTCCGCCGGTGTATTAATGTTGATCGAAAGGAAGAAAGCTTCCTCCATCGACCCGACCCGCACTAGAGTGCGTTGAAAGGGTCGCAAAATATCTCGAAGCGTGAAATCCATACCCGTCGTGGGCGCTTCGAGAACAGCATGGCTGACTGTCTCGGAAAGTAGAAGTGGATGGCCGGCATGACCGAATACGTCGGGCGCGGCAAAATCGGTGCATTCTTCACAGCTCAGGAGCGCAGCAATTACCGATGGATTGACAAAGGGACGATCCACATCCTGCAAGAACACACTGGACTCTCCATTCCAATTGCGCAATCCGAATCGAATGGATTCCAGTCGATCGGCGGATGGATTCTCATGAAACACGTGTCGGGTTTTGAGGCTGATGGTCAGTGGATGCGCTATTGCATGCAGCACCCGCGGATCCCGGCTGGCAGACTCAGACCATACGACAATTGCGCGATCCACACCCGCGGCGCGATACGATGCTATAATATGATCGAGGAACGTCTCACCTTCAGCATAGGCTAGAAGTGCCTTCGCCGAACCCATTCGCGAAGAGGCGCCACCCGCGAGAATTACAACTTCAGATGCATGTACCGACATATTGAAGCTGATCGCTCCACTATTGTGCCGCCTTTACAGTCCGAGAGGATGCCCCATGAGATGCCCGCTCTAGCTTTGGCATTTGGTCAATGGCGAGAATTCTTCTTACTCTTATCACCCAAGAGTTAAGTTTCTTTATTGCACTCTGTAAAGTAATCTTACGAACAGTGTTAGCTTTGTCATGCTTCTCCCTTCGAAATGGAGCGCAATCGGCATCTTCTCATTCCCTATATAGAGAAGATGGCCTGTGGCAGAGTGCTTGTGCTCCAATTCCTTGTCCTGCGCCCCATACGTTCGTAATTCGCGCAGACCTGCGAGTATCTTCCACGATAATGCACCGAACATTCGAGAAGTTAATCTCGGAATGCGAGCACATCGCATTCGATCTACAATTCTCACATGCGAAAGCATGGAAACGCGCAAGTTCTGAGCGTTTCCTCGCTGGCTATCTGCCGATTTACATCCCTCGAGAAGTAATCCATGCGATGGGCGGACTCCCAGTCGGAATCATGGGTACTGGCGATCGGATGCAGATCATCAAAGGAGATGCATACTATCAGTCTTATATCTGTCATTTACCACGCGGCGTCGTGGAATTGGCGATGAGCGGTGCTTTTGCCGAGTTTGATGCATTCATCTTTCCATCGATTTGCGACGTGATCCGAAACTTGTCGGGAATGTTCCAAATCTTTAAGCCCGATGTATTCGTCAAATATCTTGACCTGCCGCAAAATTTCCTTCCGTCGGTCGGTGGTGCTTACTATCGGCGAGAAATCGAGACTACTGTTGAAGGGATATTGTCACACCGTTCAACAGTACCCTTCGAAAACGAAGTATGGGTGGAACGACTAAATCATTCTATTCGACTTTATAATGAGAATCGGGCGCTCATCGAGCGCATTGTTACAATCCGGCAAGAGTATCCCTGGCGGGTATCCGCAGTGGACTGGTACAATGTACTTCGGAGTGGGTTAGCCATGCCAGTGGAGGAGCACAATAATATTCTGTATGAGCTTGAAGCATACCTTCAGGATGATCGCGGACGTCCGCTGGACAACATCCGAGTTGTGATCAGTGGGGCATTCTGTGAGCAGCCTCCAGTTGGGCTGATCAAAACAATCGAACTGGCTGGTTGCTACATTGTAGACGATGATTTCATGCTGGGCTCGCGATGGATCGAAGGTGATATTGCTGAGGATACGAGCGACCCACTCGGGGCAATCGTCGATGCGTATCTCCAGCATTCGACGTTTTCCGCATCCCTCTATGAAGCTGCGCCAGCTAGCGGGACAAAAGTCGAACGTCTGGCGAGTCTCGTCAAAAGCCGAAAGGCGGACGGTGTGATCTTCGCCGCACCGAGCTTCTGCGATCCAGCCCTGCTCGATCGGCCTGAGCTTCAACTTGGACTCGAACGCGCTGGTGTTCGGACAATTGGATTTCAGTATAGTGAGAATACGGGCCAATTCAAGGTCATCAAGGAGGAAGTTGGCGCTTTCTCGGACTCGATCAAACTCTGGGGTTCCGGTGCTGACGGCTCGGAGCCTGACTCCCACATGTGGCTGCCGACCGTGATTGAAGATCTAACTGCAATCGCTTAATCTATGTCGAAAATAATCGCACCTCCGCCATTCTTAAAAGGCGCTGCCAAAGCTGCAGCGAAGCCCTCGGAAGTCATCAAGGAACGGAGCATGCTGCTGCAGAAGCAAATGCTCGGCGACCTTTTCCACGATCTTACCACTGCAAAAGATACCGGACGCAAAGTAGTCTATACGTTCGTGCCGGGTAATCTTTCGGAGTTGATCCTTGCATTCGATATGCTGCCGGTCTATCCGGAAATCAATGCGCTGCAATGGGGCATGCGCAAAAAATCGGGTTCGCTGATTCGCGATGCAGAGAAATATGGATATTCAGAGGATGTCTGCACATATGTGAAGTGTGACGTCGGCATGTTCCTGAATGGAAACATCGGACCGACCGGCGAGAAGCTTCCACCCCCTGACCTGCTTCTTCTGAGCTATACCGGTTGCTTCACTTTTCTGAAGTGGTTTGAGAATCTTCAGAAGCTCTATCCGGGCGTGCCAACGGCCATGCTCCACACGCCGTATGCGGCGGATGGTGTCATAACCGAGGACATGGTGACCTATATGGTACGCCAGCTCGAGGAGGACGTCATCCCTAAGATGGAAATGGTCTCCGGCAAGAAATTCAATCCCGAGAAACTCTCGAGGCATCTCGGACTTGCGAGTGAAAGTGAAGATTGGATTTCAAAGATCTTCGATCTGACGAAGATCGTACCGTCACCGATCGATGCATATTTTGCCGGTGTCTACTATATCGGCCCGATCAACGCCGGATTTCGCGGGGCCGAGAGCGCGGTTGAATATTACCATCAGTTGTATCTTGAAGTAGCCGAGCGCGCCAGAGAAGGTCGCACTCCCGTCACACCGGAAGGCGAACTAGAAGAGGAGCGATTCCGGCTCGTTGTCGAAGGACCCCCGAATTGGACCCACTTCCGCGAATTCTGGAAGCTGTTCTACGATATGGGTGCGGTAGTTGTGGCGTCTTCATATACGAAAGTCGGCGGGCTCTTCGATAATGGATTTCGTCACGATCCGGATAACCCGCTGGAAAGCCTTGCACGATATTGCATGGGGTGTTATACCAATATCAGCCTGCCGGAGCGTGTGAACCTCCTCGAAGGATTCATCAAGGACTACAAAGCCGACGGTTTCCTGATCAACTCGATCAAGAGCTGTAACTCCTTCTCCGCCGGGCAATTGCTGATCATGCGCGAACTCGAACAGCGTCTCGGCGTGCCAGTATCTTTCATCGAGTCTGATCTGGTCGATCCGCGCTACTTTTCTTACGCGAACATTAAGAATCGTCTCGATTCCTTCTTCCAGATGATGGACCAGCGAAAGCGAGTCGGTGGACGGCACCAGTTTAGTAAACCCGAACAGACTTCGTCCGGCGAGCAGTGTAGCATGATCCTACCAGTGCTTCAGCAGGAGGGTGCGCTATGAGCAGCTACTATCTTGGCATCGACTTGGGTTCGACCACTTCGAAGGCGGTCATCATCAATCAGAATGATGAGATCATTGGTCGTGGTATTACAAATACGCGAGCGAATTACGAAGTGGCCTCCGAAATCGCCCGACTGGCGGCGGTCTATAACGCTCGCTTCTCGCTACTGAAGCGAGTTCTTCACTCGGAATTAGAGGCCAACCCGGAATTGAGGCGCTATGTCGCCGATCTGGAAGATGCATTCCAGTATTTGGAATTTCGCGTCCGAGCCGACCGGCTGTATCGGCAGATGGTCTCGACGACGACCGCGTATTTTCCGATCGATCGCCAGCCACGGATCCTTGCGGCACTCGGAAACAATTTCGAAGTCGCAATTCCTGCGATCAAGCAAGAGTACCTTCACGGTAAGTTGGGTTCAAAGAACCAGTTCTTCCGAGACATCTTCTTCGAGCAGTACAATCATCGAGTTGGCAAACTGGATCCTATGCTATTCGAGCCGCTCATGACGGTCTTCGATAAGAGCATCACGCCCGTCGAGAATGAAATCCTCCCTATGGATTTCGCCGCACTGGTCCACGAAGCAATGGACATCCTGAAGGAGAAATATGCGGGATTTGCCGAACGCATTCTCCCACCGGGCGTCTCATTTGACGAGGAGCTTAATCTGCTGGCGGGCAATGTCCGCGAAGTATCCGAAACGATCAAGCGGCACATCGATCGCATTGCCGCTCAAGAGATCGCGATTGCGAACATGGTTGGTACCGGCTATGGTCGAGCGCTTCTTCCGTTTCCGAAGGAGTGCATTCGCTCCGAGATTCTCTGTCACGCCTTTGGTGCACACATCGCATTTCCGGACACGCGAACCGTTCTGGATATTGGCGGGCAGGACACGAAGGCCATCCAGGTAGACGATCAAGGGTTCGTCACGAGCTTTCAAATGAACGACCGCTGCGCTGCGGGTTGCGGGCGATATTTGGGCTATATCGCCGACGAGTTGGGAATCACTCTTAGCGAGCTCGGGGAGACAGCAACTCGCGCAACATGCGACGCGACAATCAGCTCAACATGCACCGTCTTCGCGGGCGCCGAACTTCGTGAACTGCAAAATCTGGGTGTTCCTCGTGAGGACATTTTAGGTGGCCTGCATAAAGCGATTGTGCAACGTGCGATGTCCTTGATCGCGCGTTCTGGTGGCGTCCGAAATGAGTTTACTTTTACGGGGGGTGTCGCCCGTAACCCGGCGGTGCTTAAGTATCTTCGAGGATTCATTACAGAGAATTATGGTGCCGATATTACGATGAACATCCACACGGATTCCATTTTTATGGGTGCGTTGGGTGGCGCCCGATTCGCGCGCTTAGGAGTCAATGTGGAATTGCCACGAGCGAAACGCTCGTCGGCACCAATCATGCCGACGATGGAGGAGGAAATAGGATGAGCGAGAACCGGTTCATATACACGCTCGGCATCGATGTCGGCGGCAGTGTCATCAAGGCGGTTCTCACGGAATATTCGGAGGATGATCGCGGCGTGGCACAGACACGTGTGGTCCGCCGGCGAATGGAGAAGATTCGTAAGCGTAACCCGGTCCCGGTAGCCGACGATTTAATCAAGAGTATTGCCGATGATTATGGGATTGGCCTCGATGGCGTATCCTATATCGCGTCGACGGGCGAGGGCGAAATGGTCGAACGCAAGACCGGTCACTTTTATGGAATGACCACGCACGCACGTGGAGCACACAGTTTCTGTGCAGAGGCACGGACTGTCGTCGACATGGGCGCCCTGTATGCCCGCGCAATCAAGATCGACTCGACTGGCCGAGTGCTCGATCATAAGATGACGGGTCAGTGTGCTTCTGGTTCAGGGCAATTTATCGAGAATATCTCCCGCTATCTAGGCCTTTCAATCGAAGAGGTCGGAGATATTTCGCTCCAGGCGACTAATCCCGAGCAACCCTCGGGGATCTGCGCGGTCCTGGCCGAGACGGACGTCATCAACATGGTTTCGCGGGGTATTGCGACCCAGAATATCATTAAGGGAATCCATCTTTCGGTGGCGACGCGCATTGTTCGATTGCTTTTGTCGCTCAAAGCCGAATCACCGATCGTACTGACCGGCGGGCTCGGACTGAACAAAGGCATGGTACAGGCCGTCGAAGAATTGCTCGCGAAGGATACTAAACAACAATATACTGTCCTGACGCACCCAGCGCCGATCTATGCCGGAGCAATTGGCGCATCTCTTTGGGGAGGATACCGCTATTTCCGTCTCGGACGGAATGGCCGGAACGGGACGGAGAATCGTGTTCCCACAGAGGGCGTGATGAGGGGTTAATCATGAGCGACTCAGTATCGACTATTCTCACGAACACGCAAGGTTCGCCGCTTGGTCCGGTGGTTCCAAACATTGCATCCATGCTCGAGCACAATGTTCGGCACCTTCCGCGAGGCGGGACCTTTTGCCAACTGACCCGGAATGGGTGGCAGGGTCCGAATTGGTTGAATCTTGTGGAGACCGTCTGCATGATTGCACGCGGACTTCGCGAGAACGGACTTCGTGAAGGTGAGGCCGTTGCGATCGTTTCGCAGAATCGGCTGGAGATGCTGGAACTCGAGCTGGCCGTGATGGCAAGCGGAGGAGTTGCCGTTCCGATCTTTCCGTTTTATCCTCCGGCGATGCTCGATCACCTGCTCGAGTTTTCCGGTGCGCGCATCGTCGCGGTTCAGGGAGCGGCGCAACTCCAGCGCATGTCACCGACGTCACAAATTGAGCGGCTGTTTGTATTTGATGATGTGCGAGATGTGCGATTTCCGGATTTATTGCCATTCGGATTGCTTACGGAGGGTGTCGTTCGTCAAACGGATGATGCGCATCTGGATCCATTCGATCTTTCCGCACTTTCATTCGGCGCCGATCCTGATGCGATTTGCCTGCGGCAATATACCTCGGGTACGACAGCAAAACGAAAATTAGTCGAGCTCTCCCATCGGAATATCCTTTCGCAGCAGGCGGCGCTCGAGGAAGTCTGGAATTTGAACGAGAACGATCGGCTGCTCTCGTATTTGCCATGGCATCATAGTTTCGGTGGGATTTTCGAGTTGTTTACCTCGCTCTACCGCCGCGTGCCGATGTGGCTCGAACCATCATTTGGAAAGGACCCTCGGTCGATTCTCGAACAGTGGGAGCAAATCCGCCCGACCGCATTCTTTAGTGTGCCGCGCGTCTATCAATCGCTCGTTGATCTGGTGCGTGGCGATCGTGAAGCACTCGAGGCGTTCTTCCATCCGGATTTGAAATTTGTTTTTACCGCAGCGGCTCCATTGCCGGAGTTCGTGGCGCGTGAGTTCGAACAGCATGGGGTCCGAATCATCGAAGGGTGGGGGCTTACCGAAACCTCTCCATGCTGCACGATCACCGGAGTTCAGTCGAAACGCAAATCCGGAATTGTTGGGCATCCCATACCTGGTATCGAATTGCGAATTGCATCTGATGGCGAAATCCAAGTTCATGGTCCAAATGTGATGCGCGGATATTTTGCCAACGACGAGGCCAATGCGGCCTCGTTTACCGAAGATGGATGGTTCCGAACAGGTGACATTGGGTCGCTTAGTGAGGAAGGCCTTCGGCTTATTGGCAGAAACGATCGGATCTTCAAACTATCGAATGGGGAGAAGATCGTTTCGGCTGACATCGAGCGCGCGCTGCAGGGCGCCTGTCCTTACCTGACATTTGTCGTGCTCGAAGGCCGCGGGGAGAAGTTTCCGGTGGCATTGCTCTTTCCAAATCGCGGGCTTCTTCGTGGTCAGGGCCACGAATCAGACCATCCTGCTAACGCGGGATGCGTATGTCCGCGATCGCTCGATGATCTTTCGCAGTGCTTGCATGGCTGCCTGGTAGAGGCAAACGAGACGATCACGCCGAAATTTGCGCGCGTTCCCTATGCGATCCTCGTCGATGACGAACTCTCGATCGATAGCGGTACCCTAACGCCTTCGATGAAAGTAATTCCGGACAAAGTTGTCGCTGCATATCGCTCGGCAATCGATCGTATCTATCGCAATGTCGAATCCGAGGCTACCCCTCCAATGGGCAATCACTTCGTCGTAGCACTTCAATCTTCCACGTCTGCTCATTAGGAATAACAATGGCAACCCAGGAATTGCACTCGACGCAACTGCTCAAAGAGACCATGCGGAAGTATTTCGCCCGGTTGGGCGAGTGCGAGCAGACTGGAAAGAAAGTTGCCTGGTGTACAAGTACCGGCCCGGCTGAACTATTGCGGGCGTTTGGATTCGAAGTGTATTTTCCGGAGAACCATGGTGCACTGCTTGGCGCAACCCGGCAGGCAAGCGATTTTATTCCGGTCGCTGTCAAGCAAGGATATGCTGCGGACATCTGCTCCTATCTTACCAGTGACATTGGTGCGTTCCTCGAGGGCAAAACGCCGCTAACCCAGCACTATGGCTTGAGCCATGTTCCGCGCCCAGATGTCCTGGCCGTGACGACAAATCAATGCCGAGAGGTACAGGACTGGTTCTCCTTCTACGCTCGGCATTTCAATGTTCCGCTCGTGACAGTCAATCCACCGCGGTTTGTAGATGAGGTTACATCCGAGCACGTTGCCGACGTACGGCGCCAATTTGAATCACTCATCCCGATCCTCGAACAGGTCAGCGGCGTCCATTTTGATATCGATCGGTTTCGCGAAACCGTCAGGCTCAGTAAGGAAGCGTCAGTCTTGTGGCGGTTGGTCCTTGAGACGGCAAAAACCTCACCTGCTCCACTCAACTTCTTCGATGGCTGCATTCACATGGGACCGATTGTGGTCTTGCGCGGTACTGAATACGCAGTGAGCTACTACGAAGCGCTCCTCGTCGAGGTCATGGGCCGGGTCGGCACCGGGGTTGGTGTTGCCCCGAATGAGATTTGCCGGATCTACTGGGATGGAATGCCGATCTGGGGCAAGCTGCGTGCGATCTCCAATCTGTTTCACTCCAACAATTCGGTTGTGGTTGCATCGACTTACTGCAACAGTTGGATTCTCGACACGATGGACGAGACGAACCCATTCGAATCGACCGCGCTCGCTTATACTCAAATCTTCATCAATCGGAGCGAACAAGCCAAAGAGAAAATGCTTGCCGAACTCATGGAGGAGTATCGCGTCGACGGGATCATTTACCATGATGCTCGGACCTGTTTCAACAATACGAATTCCCGGTTCGGAATGCCGCCAAGGCTGCAGGCGGTGACTGGTGTGCCCTCCCTGGTAATCGAAGGCGATCTTTGTGATTTGCGATTCTTCTCGGAAGGACAGTCCATCACCAAGATCGAAGCGTTTCTGGAACAACTGGTGGATGCCAAGCTCGGAGTGGAAGCCTGATGGAACAAACACAGATGGGCGAACCAAAACGCAAGCAGATTGCAGTCGTAGGACTGGGGCCCGTCGGCCAGATCCTCGCGGTGCACTTACAGGAAGCTGCGCAACAAGCGAATGGCGAAGAATTCGACGTATTGCTGTGCGATTTGGATAAGGCGCGGATGCACCTTATTCAAAAGGAGGGTATCGAATTGTCCGGCGTCATGCGCAAGAAGGCAACGTTCGAACATCTCTTCACGTCAGTTCGCGACTTGCTGGCCGTGAAGCCAGATATCATCGTGTTCTGTGTCAAGGCCTATCATCTCGCGGGGCTCATCCGTGAGATGGCGGACTTTCCGAGAGCAGGAACGTTGTTCATTAGCGTACAAAACGGGATCGATACCGAACTGGAATTGGCCGAGGCGTTTGGTGAATCGAACACATTTCGGATGGTGGTCAATTATGCCGGCAACCATCGAGCACCAAACGTGATCGGCGTCAGCTTCTTCAATCCACCGAATTACATCGCCTCAATCGATGACTCGAAAACCGAAGAGGCTCGCTGGTGGGCTGATCTGCTTTCGAGCGTGCATCTGGATACGCTGGCTGTCGATTCCTTCGAGATTCTCCGTCGGGTTTGGGAAAAGACAATTCTCAATTCCTCTCTGAGCGCACTTTGTGGTGTCGCTCAAATGAACATGAAGGAGGTCATGGCCCTGCCCGATATGGTCGATATCATCGAGCAGGTCATCATGGAGTCCATTGCGATTGCAAAAGCCGAAAACATTCATTTTGAAGTGAATTTCATTCGGCACTGCATGCGCTATCTCCGCAAGTCGGGAAGTCACTTTCCATCGCTTGCCGTTGATTTAATGCACAAGCGGCCAACCGAGATCGATTATCTCAACGGCAAGTTTGTCGAATACGGCAAGAAACACTATCTGCCAACGCCGATGCACCTGGCGTTCACAAATATGGTGAAGGCGATCACGCAAAAATCGTTGGCCGTTCAGGGTGCAGCTCCGGTGCGACCATCAATTCAGCGTGGTCAATTTGCACTGCCGAATATTCCGGCAGAAGCCAACGGCCAGAGTGGTAAATACTATCTCGGTGTCGATCTTGGTTCGGCTTACACGAAGATCGTCGTCATCAACGACCAGCGCGATGTCCTGTACCATGAAGTGGTCAAGACACTCACGCGAGATAAGAAACCACTTGCCAATACCCTCGATGAGGTCCGAGACCGCTTCCCGATTCACACAATTTGTGCGACCGGATATGGACGCGAGCAATTTCCCGGCGCGGACGTAACCAAGACGGAGATCCACTGTGCGGCACGTGGAGTCTTCCAACTGACAGGCGCAGGCTCCAACATCATTGATATCGGCGCCGAAGATATCAAGATCATTACTATCGATAAGAGTGGCGCCGTAAAGCATTTTTATATGAACTCGAAGTGTGCCTCTGGCACCGGCGCGTTCCTGACGGAGATGGCCGAGAAGGTCGAAATCCCGATCGACGAGATGAGTAAACTCGCCGCATTGTCTTCGACCGCAAAAGAGCTGAACAGTTTTTGTACGGTCTTTGCAAAGACCGAAGTAATGAAATGGAGCTTCGATCAAGTACCGATCGAAGATATCGCCCGAGGCGTCTATCTTTCATTAGCCAACCGTATCCATAAACTGAAGACCGATTCGGATCTTCCGATCGTGCTTGCGGGCGGTGTCATCGCTTACCATCCATTCCTCCGGACTTTGTTGGCCGAGCGATTTCAGAAGCCGGTTAGCATAGTTTCCAACCCACAGTTTTGCGTGGCATTTGGCGCGGCATTATTTGCGCAGCGCCATGCTAATATCCAGCCCGTGTCGCCGACGCAAGCGCCGACATCAGTGGCCACGGTAACCTCCTGCCCGGATGAGAAATCATCCATACCACTTCCCATCCTTACAGAAGCAACTGCATGAAGAGTTTTCATCATTCTGAGCGCGGAATCGGCATTACGTTCGATGACATCGTCCTTCTCGGAGGAGCTCGGACTCCGTTCGGAGATTTGGGCGGCTCGCTTTCGCGCATTTCACCGACAGATCTCGGTATCATTGCTTCGCGGGGTGCACTTGAACGGACCGGCACGTCCCCAGCCGATGTCGATCAGGCCATCATCGCGAATATCGGACAGGCGAGTTATGATGCGTATTTCGTAGCGCGACATATCGCACTCTATGCTGGCCTTCCAATCGGAGTCCCGGCGCTTCAAGTGCAGCGGATCTGCGCATCGGGAATTGAAACGATGGTGACCGGCGCGGAACAGATCATGCTTGGCAAGGCAGACACGGTGCTATGCTGCGGCGCCGAGAGTATGTCGCTTGCTCCGACGGCTAGCTTCGGCAATCGGATGGGCTATCACTTAGGGCAAGTCGTTTTCAAGGACATGCTTTGGGAAGCACTGGATGATACAGCAGCCGGATTCTCAATGGGGCAAACCGGTGAAAATGTTGCCGAGAAATACGGCATCCTGCGCGCAGACACGGACGCCTTTGGCAAGTGCTCACAAGACCGCGCGGCCAAGGCCCAGGAACGCGGATACTTCGCGCCTGAGATCACCGAGGTCCAATCCACAACATTTGCAGTTGAAGGATTGCAGCCACGGGCAATTCGCGTCGGTAAGAAGGGCAGCATCGTGTCGAAGGACGAGCATATTCGTGCGACGACCGCCGAAGCCCTTGCCGGGTTGCCAACATCGTTCCGGAAGGATGGTGTGCAAACGGCTGGAAACAGTGCAGCAATTGTGGATGGCGCCAGCGCGGTCATCATTAGTTCGGGCTCCAAAGCTGCTTCGCGAAATGGGTCGAAGCCGCTGGCTCGTCTCGTCGCTGCTGCAACGTGTGGCGTCGATCCAAAGTATATGGGCATCGGCCCCGTACCGGCAATTCAATTGCTCCTCGAGTTGGCTGGTCTGACTGTTTCTGATATCGGACTCTTCGAAATCAACGAAGCATTTGCGGCGCAAGTAATTGCATGCGAGCGGGTGCTCGGACTAGATCACGAGAAAGTAAACGTGAATGGTGGAGCCGTTGCGCTCGGGCATCCGCTCGCGGCGACAGGCACGCGGCTCGCGCTCACCGTTGCTCGCTCGCTGCAGGAGCGCAACGTCCGTTTCGGTATCGCCACCGCATGTATTGGCGGCGGCCAAGGCACGGCGATGCTACTCGAAAATCTCAACTAAGCACTTCAATGGCAAAGACACTCTCCTCCTGGCGCATGGTCGCCCGCGATGCGGACTTGGTGCAGACCTCGATTCCGATTCCGACGTTAGCGGCGGGCGAGGCACTCATCAAAATTGCCGGCTGCGGCGTGTGCCACACCGACATTGGATTCTGGCACGATGGCGTAGCGACGCGTCATGCGTTGCCTCTGACACTTGGTCACGAGATCAGCGGCGTGGTCGAGGATGGACCAACCGAACTCATCGGACGTAGTGTCATTATTCCGGCAGTCTTGCCATGCGGTGAGTGCGAGCTGTGCACGTCCGGTCGAAGCAATATTTGCCGCAATCAGAAGATGCCGGGTAACGATTTTGACGGAGGCTTTGCCTCGCACATCACTGTGCCTGCTCGCTTTCTCTGTCCGGTACCCGAGCGACTGCTGCAACATCATGATCTTGCAACGCTCAGTGTGATCGCGGATGCGGTGGCCACCCCATATCAGGCCGTGAGGAAGTCTGGCCTTGTGGCCGGCGATCTTGCGATTGTTGTTGGAATCGGCGGCGTCGGCATTTATGGCGCGCTGATCGCCAAGCTGTACGGTGGCAAGGTGCTCGCTATCGACATCAGCGATGAGCGGCTTGCATCGGCCTCGGCCATGGGCATTCCCGCAACACTGAATACAAGCGGACTCGAACTTAAGGCTATCAAGAGCAAAGTGCGCGAACTCGCGACGAAGCTTGGAACTCCCACCAACGGCTGGAAGATCTTCGAATTTTCTGGTACGAAGGCGGGACAAGAACTGGCATTCAATCTTATGTCCTATGCCTCAACGGTTTCGATCGTTGGCTTCACGATGGATAAGATGGAAGTCCGCCTGAGCAATCTCATGGCCTTCGATGCGACGATGATCGGCACCTGGGCTTGCAAGCCGGAGCTGTATCCGGAGATTCTGGATCTCTTCGCGGATGGCCGGCTCACTGTCGAGCCGTTTGTCGAGAAATTTCCGATGGACGATATCAATCAAATATTTCATAATACGCTCGCGCACAAATACACGAAACGCTCAGTCCTCGTACCGAACGGCAATCCATTACGACCATGAAGCAACTCATCAATCACAATTTGGTGCGGGCCGAATACTCGCACATCAACTTCGAGAAGCGCCCCTGCAGGACCAGTACCGGCGAAGCCATCGATGGCTTGTTCAATGCCTGGATTGTCCTGAACAATCCCGATCAGTATAACTCCTATACGACCGAGATGATCAAAGAGGTGATCCTCGCATTTCGCGAAGCCTCTAACGATCGCAGCGTGTCCTCCGTGGTATTCACCGCCGTCGGTGACAAAGCATTTTGCACCGGCGGCAATACCAAAGAATATGCCGAGTACTATGCCGGGAATCCGCCAGAGTACAAGCAGTACATGCGGCTTTTCAACGATATGGTCTCGGCCATTCTCATGTGTGATAAGCCGGTCATCAATCGTGTCAATGGTATGCGCATTGGTGGTGGGCAGGAGATTGGCATGGCCTGCGATTACTCTATCGCACAGGACCTCGCTCGGTTTGGTCAGGCTGGACCGAAGCATGGGAGTGCTCCGGATGGCGGCTCGACAGACTTCCTTCATCTGTTCGTAGGCATCGAGCGTGCGATGTTTTCCTGTACGGTCTGTGAACCCTGGACCGCACACGAAGCCTATCGATATGGTCTCATCACAGAAGTCGTGCCTGCAACTCGCATTGATGGCGCTTGGGTACCGAATCCGTTAGTGGTCACCGATCGCTGGGTCGATGAGAGTGGCCAGCTTGTATACGGTACGATGAAGACCGGTACTGCGCTCGCCGATGGCAAGGCGCTAATGAAGCGGGCGACGATTGATCTTTCGAAGCTCGATGACGCAGTCGAACGGCTGTGCATGAAGCTCATGAACACATTCCCGAACTGCCTCACAAAGACGCTTGGATCGGTGCGAAAGAAGAAGCTCGAGCATTGGGATGCGAATAAAGAGAGCAATCGCGAGTGGCTCGGGCTCAATATGATGACCGAAGCTTCTGCTGGCTTCAAGGCATTCAATGACGGGCCGAAGGAGCATCGCGAGGTCGATTTTATCCGACTGAGACAATTGCTCGCCGAAGGTACTCCCTGGACCGAAGAACTCGTTCGAGAAATTTCTCCGCAATTTGCGCAAGTATGAAGGTCTCTGACACAGAACTGAGATGCCTTCGCATTGAGCGTGCGCTTGCCACTGGCGCGCCCGAGCCCTCGTGCGTGCGTCTCACATTGACGGGTAGCAAGGGCAATATCCTTACTCGTGCGGCGATGGAGGAATTGCGGAAATCGCTTGCTGCAATCAAACAGGATCCGACGGTCAAGGCCGTTATTATTACCGGAGAGGGAAAACACTTCTCATTTGGTGCGAGTGTCGAGGAACATACACGCGTACATGCCGCCGATATGATCCACGATTTCCATGGCTTAATTCAGGACATCGCGACGCTTGGGATTCCAGTCATCAGCGTTGTTTCCGGATATTGTCTCGGCGGCGCAATGGAAGTGGTGCTTGCCACAAATCTCATTTTTGCCGATGAGACGGCGGTCTTCGGTCAGCCGGAAATCAAGCTTGGGGTCTTTCCACCACCTGCCTCGCTCCTGCTTCCGCTCAAGATTGGCTATGGTCGCGCCGAGGAAGTATTGCTTACCGGTGAGAATATCCCCGCGGCGAGCGCCTATGCAATGGGCCTTGTCAATCGATTGTACCAAACGACAGAGGCCCTGCGGGACGGCGCCGATGATTGGATTCGCACGCATCTCCTTCCGAAAAGTGCGAGTTCTCTTCGGTTTGCCACGCAAGCAGAACGATCGGTTTTTACAGAGACACTTCGAGTGCACCTTCCGCGGCTCGAACGACTCTATGTCCATGAACTTATGGAGACCCACGATGCCAACGAAGGGATCGCGGCATTTCTCGAAAAACGAAAACCAGAATGGATGAGCGCGCCAAAGATCGCGGACATCCAAGGAGTAATCAATGAAAGCGATTGAGACAGTTGGCGTGGTCGGCGCCGGGACAATGGGCGCGGCGATTGCGCAGAAATTTGCACAAGAAGGATTCACGGTTATCCTGCATGACCGAACGCTGGGTTTTGTCGAGCGTGGCATGGCTGCACTCAAAGCAAGTCTAGCTGAAGGAGTGGCTCGCAAGGTATTCACCAGCGATCAGGTAGAAGACATTCTAGGGCGAATCCACGGCACGGCGGAGGCAACGGACCTTGCAGTCTGTGATCTCGTCGTCGAAGCAATCTTTGAAGATCTCGAAGCCAAAAAGGCGCTCTTCGCAAAATTGAGTGCTATCCTGCGCGACGAGGCGATCATTGCCACGAACACGTCATCGTTCTCCGTATCGGTCCTTGCGAAGTCCGTATCGAATCGAGCTCGGTTCTGCGGAGTACACTACTTCTTCCATGCAGCAAAGAACCGGCTCGTCGAGATCATCCCGGGAGAATGCACATCCCCTGAGACAGTCCAGGCGCTGCAACGGTTTGCATTCGAGACCGGAAAAGACCCGATCGTATGCCGTGACCGGCCAGGGTTTGTAGTGAATCGTTTCTTTGTACCATGGCTGAATGAGGCAGCGCGGCTGCTTGAAGAAGGTATTGCAGGCGAAAATCCTGCCGAAGCCACGCGAATCATCGACAGTGTTTGCCGCTCCACGTTCCAAATTGGCATGGGGCCGTTCGCGTTGATGAACGCCACCGGCGTGGCCATCGCGTATCATGCGGAACGGACGCTCGAATCGCTCGGGCCGCTCTATGCTGTTGCGAAGGTACTAAGAGACCAGGGCTCGAAAGGCAACCCATGGGAGATCGCTGAAGATACCGCCGATTCTGCACCGGTCAATCCGGATGTTGAGCAAGCGATTCGCGACCGGATGCTCGGCGTGGTATTCTTTGTTTGCGGCGAACTGCTTGCCGAGGACGTCTGCACGCCTTCGGAACTGAATCGCGGAGCTCGCATCGGTCTGGCATGGCGTAAGGGGCCGATTGAGATGATGCAGGCGGCTGGCCGTGATACTGTGGATCGGATGATTAATGCAATCGCCAAACGGTATGAGTCCGAGGTGCTACAGGGAATCGCAACGGCATTCGAGCCGATGCAATTTGTGTCGCTTCGCTATTCTGCCCGCACGGCGATTATCACGTTCGAGCGACCCGAGGATCTGAACGCATTGAACGAAGATGTCATCACGCAGCTCTCGGAGCGATTCGAAGAAGCTGCGCGCGACCCGCGCTGCGACACGATCGTACTTACGGGAACAGGCAAAGCATTCGTAGCCGGTGCGGATATTGGGTTCTTTATCAAAAACATTCGCAAAGGAAGCATCGAGCGCATCATCGAATTTACCGAGCGTGCGCAACAAGTATTTGATCGCATCGACCGCTGCCCAAAGCGGGTGATTGCGCTGCTAAACGGTCTGACGCTGGGCGGCGGACTCGAGCTCGCGCTGTGCGCCGATGAAATATACGCGCTCAAGGATGCTCAACTTGCGTTTCCTGAGACTGGTATCGGTATCTATCCCGGACTCGGTGGTACGCAACGTACCGTGCGCCGAACCGGAAAAGGGATTGCGAAATATCTCATCTTCACGGGCGAGATGCTCGGTGCCACCGATGCCGCTCAGGTGGGGCTGATCGATAGCGTCATCGAGTCCGATGAGTATTTCCAGATATTACAGGGTAACATGACCCGGCGGCAACTCGAGCAGGCTTCTGCCACACATCCCTGGGCTGCGATCAATAGTCTCTTCGAGGAAGTGACGGTGGATAAGCTGATCAGTGATCAACCGCTTTCGAGCGGCCTGGCCAATGATGAAATCGACCGATTCCGTAAGCGCATTCGCCAGAAGGCGCCGATCGCGCTTCACGTTGCCGAACGGCTCGTCAACGAGGCCAGAGGTTGTTTTTCCGAACTCGAAGAACTTCCGGCCATCTTCCGCACAAGCGATGCCTTGTTAGGGCTCAGCTCGGTAGGGAAGAAGGTAACTTTCACTGGCAATTAGCCGAGGGAGGCGAGGCCGTTTCCTTCTCGCTCTACTGTCCCGTCACGACGAGCGGTGAGGGTGTGAAGCAGAGGATGAAGATCAGGATCGCGATGTAGCCAATAATCGAACGGCGAAGGTCCAACGGACTCTCGTCCTCGGAAGGCGGGTGATGGAAGCGAATGATGAGCGTTGTAATGATCGCCCACATGAGCCACATTTCTCCGCCGGGAATCATAAGGCTTTGCAGCCATCCCGGCGGGGTGTCGAAGATATAAAGCGCCGCCGACGGCAAAGAGATTGCGAAAAGTCCGATCGCGGTCAGTTGTCCGATCGTGCGATGGGCGCGGCGACCGAAGAGCGTGTAAGTCAAGTGTCCACCATCGAGCTGTCCGACAGGCAGCAGATTCAGAGCTGTCACGAATAATCCGAACCAGCCAGCGCAGAGCATCGGGTAGTGATAGATCTCCGTCATGGGCGGGATGTATCCATTGGAATTTGCGAAGAGCTTCTCCATGATCGTGAAGAAGATGGTCTTACCGAAGGTCAACTCCATTACACCAGGCCCGCTGGGCACATTCGGATAGCCGGGGTGAATCTGTTGCAGATACTCGATACCGGGCAGCGTCGCAAAGCCGATGGCAAGTATGATAATGCAAGCGATGAAGCCGGAGATTGGTCCGGCAACGCCGATATCGAACATAACTTTGTTCGATGGCACCCGAGAGCGGGTCCGGATTACGGCGCCGAGTGTACCAAAGTTGATCTGGCCCGACATATAGCCCGGAAATGGAATATAGTAGGGGAGTGTCGCATCAACGCCATGAATTCGCGCGGCGATGAAATGCCCGAACTCGTGCGCTGTCAGGAATGCAAGGATGAGCGCAGCGTATTCAAATCCGAAGTGGAGATTCGCAATATCGCCGAGATCGTGTGCAAGCCCGCGCCACTGAACACCCGCAACGGTCGTGGTGAAGAACGTGAGGACGAATAGCGTGATGTGCAGCCAGAGCCGCTGCTTGCCGAGCGCACGATCGAATAAGCGCTGGACTGGCGTTCGACCCGGAATCGGGGTGGAGATCGATGAGTTAGAGACCTCGGACATCGAGTTGTAATTTGAGTTGACTTACTTTTGCACCCGCATCCGTGCCAGCCCAGGAGGCGCCGTAATAGTAATAGCAAATTAGGTCGGATGTACCTAGGTGCTCTGCCGATTGCTCGAAACGAAAGCCAGTTGCTAAGGAAGGGAAGACCGGTCCCGAATCGCTCGAAACAAATAGGTTTAGTGTACGGCGTGTCCAGGAAAGAAGTCGTCCCTGTTCGCCGGCTTCCCGGGTTGAGTTACGAAAGAAACACCAAGTTAGGTCCGCGGGTGCTGCGATCCACGGCTCTATCTTTGTGACCTGGTGAAAGTAACTCCGAATGCCGATTGTAAGAAGGAAGTTATGATCGATCCAAAGCGGCGTTTGCCACATTGCCTCAACAAATTCGCGGCTATATTTGCTGCTCGATCCCGCTACAACCGTGTCTTTGCCATCTACATCGTGCGAAGAAATGTGACTGATTCGCGCGCGCCAATTTGAGATGCCGTCTCCCCATAGCAGGAAGGCACCAAAGAAATAATCAACCGTCTCGACCGGGAATCGGAAGTCTGAAAGTAATCGAAGACGGCTCCATGCTTCGCCCTCGAGGCCAAGACCGGCTCGGGTTCCAACCTGAAGAATAGGGCGACCAAATCCCATTTGTAGCCACATGGTGCGGTCTGATAATTCTTTCACAATAGCAAATCGATTCGGTTCAAGGAATCGAGTCGGTTCTGATGACCACTCTGGTATTGGGCTCGTGGAAGCCCAGGCGACCCCCGGCTGAGCATTACTAATCACCGGAGCCAGAAATAATATGACGAGTACGACTGCTCGTCTCAATGCTTGTACACCCGCCCCTTCCACTTGACATTCTTCTGCATCATCATGATTGGCATCGAAAAGATAAAGAGGGCAAGATAAACTTCATAGATCGGAAAGAACTTCAGCAACGATTGCTTGCTGGTCCGGGTGAGCACAGGCAGGATGATGAGCAGGTCGGCGGACCATTTTATCGCGATGACGGCAAGCGCTGCGGCGACGGGCAGCACGAAGAGTGCGGCGATCATCGCGGCGTGACCAAGAAGACCAATGATAAAAATAAGGTACCCGAGCGCCTTCAGGCTTTCGCCACCCTTGACCCATCGGTGCTTCTGCCGCCACCAGGCACGGAAGTTCGGGCAGGGCTGGCTCATTACCGTGAGGTCGCCATGGAGCGGGAAGCTGACCTTCCAGGGCTTCTTGCGCCAGATGGCCTGGAACAGTGCATAGTCTTCTGTCACGCTGAACGGAATTGTTCGATATCCACCAACATCTTCATAGGCGGCACGGCGCACCGAGATGTTATTGCCGATGACGCTGAGTGGAATATTCACGTTCGCGCTGGCCATTGCGAGTCCGAGCAGATACGACCAGTCGATCGACTGGATGCCATCGAGAAAGTACTTCACATCGAGCAGCGTGATGCTCGCGACCATTCCTGTGTCATCGTGATAGTACTTCAGATATTGCCGTACCCAGTTTGGCCGGACGTGGCTGTCAGCATCAGTGATCATGACAAATTCCCCGGTAGCGTGATCCATGCCTTGCGTGAGCGCATTGACTTTGCCGCGCATGTGCATGATTTCTTCACCGGTTCGGAGAACCTGCAAGTTTGGCATGCGTTGCTTCCACGCTTCGAGAATTTGCGGCGTGCGGTCGGTCGATTTATCATCAACAATCAAGACCTGAAGTCGGTCTTTTGGATAATCGATTTTCTCGAGTGATGCAAGGCATCGGTCGATGTTCAGCTCTTCATCGCGCGCGCAGACAAGAACCGTACAACTTGGCAATGGCGACAGATCCGCATCGCGATTGGCTATATCGAGATCATCACTTGGTTCTCGCATTGCCCGAAAGACCCCGATGGCATACAGAGCATGCTCGACAAAGTAGATCAAGACGGCCAGCAGAAACAAACCCGAAAGATAGTAGATATTCATCCGTTATGAGCGTGACCACAGAACCCTCATTACCCCGCCTTCATCCCGCATATTCCGCAAGGAGCCATCATCCCCATTCTGTTACTTGCGCGTGAAAATCGAGCAGTACTTCGTCTGGATTTGCGGTATGTAGCTGCATGATGATCTTGTCTTCGATTGCCAGAGGACCGGTGCCGCGGGGTGTCCCAGTGAAGAGAAGATCGCCGGGTCGGACGGCGAAGAATCTCGAGATATACGGCATCAGCATCTCTGGAGAAAAGATCATCTGGTTCGTTGATGCGCGCTGTCGAAGCTCATCGTTGACCCAGAGTGAAAAGCCAAGCTCTTCGAATGGCGGCGCCGATTCGAACGGAATAAAATGGCTGATCTGTGCTGCGCCGTCGAAGCCTTTTGCGACGGTCCAGGGCAAGCCTTTGCGCTTCGCTTCATTTTGGAAATCGCGCATTGTCAGGTCAAGCCCGACGCCATAGCCGGCAATGACGTCGGCTGCACTGTAAGCCTGAATATTTCGACCGCCCCCGCGCAGTAGCAGGATGAGTTCGCCCTCGAAATGAAGTTCCTTTGTACGCGGCGGATACTCGATGATGTTATATGAGCCATGCCGGATGGCATTGTACGGCTTCGTAAAAATAATCGGGTCTTGTGGCACTTCATTGCCGAGTTCTTCGGCATGCTCGACGAAATTGCGTCCGACACAGAAGACCGTTCCTGCTTCGTACTCTTCTTCACTGGGACGATCGAAAATTAGCCTCATAGTTGGTATGGCTCAGGAAGTTTATACAATATCACATTGAAACATAACACCCAAATGGCGTCTCGGAGTCCGCATTGCCCAAATAATGGCAAGGGCCTCATTTACTCCCTCGCGAACATCATATTATCGATCACGCCGTTCGTAATTGTAATCGACTGATGGCTACTGGTCTGCGCTGTAAATGAGAAGGTACCGGACATCCGGCGTGCGACGGTATCGAATTTTGTGATGGTAAGCGTGCCGCTTCCGCCATACATGTTGGAATATACATCCATGCCTGCGCTGTATTGCGCGAAGCCGGTTCCGGACTTTATCGCCCACGTGAGCGGGAATATGCCGACTGCTGGAGCATAGACGTTCAACTGAAGGCTTTGCTGCGTTGCATCCAGCTCGACACAGTGCACAACCAGTTGATCGCTGCCGACGATGTAATCGACCGTCGGATCATCGCGGTTTGGGTTCGGCTTGAACTGGAGGGTTCCGGCAGTGGCTGTCATCGAGCCCTGTCCGAACAATCCACTGTGAAAACAGACATTCCGGAACGTGCCCTTCAGCGTGTCGAACACATTCGGATTGTTCGGAGTCGTTTCCACGACGACAACCGAAAACGAACCGGACATCATGTTCTGGACCGTGTCAATGTTCGTGATTGTAAAGTAGCCGCTCGCATGTACGGAAGAGTACCAGTTATCGACGCTCCGCTCGCTGGCCCAGCAGCCCGTTTGGTCTGCGTTGCTTGTAATGGCATAGGTTGCGGGCACAAGGCCCTTCGTCAATCCGCACCAAATCGTCAACCCGAAATCGCCACGACTACTATATTGTGTCGAGGAATAATTGAAGCCAATGGCGATGCGGTTTCCCGGCGTACCGTCGAAATATTCATTGTAGTAGCTGGCCATCGCGTCGCAATAGGATGGGACGTTCGCGCGATCGAGCGTATCGCCATTGCGAACAAACTTGAACGAGCCGAGCGTGGATGGCAACGCAAATGTTGACGTGTCAATTGCGGTGTCCCTCGTCATGATTGTGATGATGGTCCGCGCAGAATCGCGCGCAACGCCAGTGGAATCCACGTACACCGCCTTGATCGAATGCTTTCCGGAGACATTGAATGTAAACGAACATGTGTCGAGGCTCGTGCGAAACATGCGCACTGTGTCAACTAACCACGTAATGGTGTAAGGCTTTGGCAAGGGGCTGGGCGTTGCGGAAATCTTGAACGTGACTGTGCTGTGAGGCTGGGCCGTGCTCGAATCAGGGGTGATTCGGAGCGCATGCCGAGCCGTGTCGCCTTTGGCGATGGAACCGGAAGATGCAGGCGGCGCAGCAGGATTTGATGAGCAGGAAATGAAGAATGCTGTGACCAGAATGCAGAGTAGGATTGGGCGAAACAGAGCCATGATTTACCTGGACTTAGAAAGGAATGAAACCGACACTGCAAATATACTACGCCGCGAGTCGCAATCTGTCCGTTGCCCTGGGATGGCATCAGAGCGCCCGGTTTCCAGAACTGTCCAAATACTCCTGCAAAATGATCCGCGCTGCCTCCTCATCGTGCAGCCCTTTTTGCTCGCGGCGCGATTTACTCATGCCGCGCTCGGCGATATTGGTCCCCGCAATGATGGAAGTCAGTCGCTCGTCACGTGCCACCACCGCAACGCCAATCGGATCAAGCGCAGCCTGAAGTCGTTTCCGAAATTTCAGGACTTCGCTTGTCATGGCGCTCTCCGTATTCTTAAGTGTGCGTGGGATTCCGAGCAGCACTGTGCGAACGGACTCTGCCTGCACCAATGCAACGATCGTTCGAATAAGATTCTGATCGTTCGGGATCGTGCCCCGAGCCGAGGCAAGCATTCGGCCTTGATCCGAAATGGCGACGCCCACTCGTTTCGTGCCGTAGTCGAGCGCCATTATGCGATAACGGTTATCGTCAGGCACTTAATATGAGGTTTTGGACTCGAGTGAGTTCAGCGTCCGGCATCCGTGGACCATCGTGGGTGGTGAGATAGCCCTGATAGATTTCGGTAAAACGCGGTTCTTTACTGAGGATCGGTTTCCAGGGACCATCAGGAATGCCGTGCATCGGAATGAGCTTCACATGAGCGTGGTCCACACCCATCCCTTCGGCAATCAACCCAACGCGCTTGCAGTTCAGTGCGCGTTCCAGGGTATGGGCGACATTCCGCGCAGCCATCATCAGGTCCAAGTACTTTTCTTCGTCCATTGAGAGGATCGCACCGGTCTCATGTGCTTTGGGGATGACGACAGTAAAGCCGGGGGTGTTCGGGAAAGGAGTTAAGAACGCTATATGTGACGCCGACTCGAAGACCTTCCAGGATGGAAAGTCGCCGCGGACAATCTTGCAAAAGATGCAGTCCTCATTGGTCATGGTCATTCTTCGAATCGTTCCACGCTGGTGACGCCACGGACTTTACGGAGCTTCTCGACCAACCGCGCGAGATGATATGTGTTTTTGACAAAGACCGTCATCTTGCCATCGAACATCGCGTCCTTCGAATCGATATTGACCGAGCGGATATTCGTATTGTTGTAGCTTGAGATTACGTGTGTGAGATCGCTGAGCATCCCAGGGCGGTCCTCGCCAAAAACGCGAACGCCGACTAAGTAGTCCGCGCCTTCTTCCGTGCTCGGCCACGAGACATCGATCAGCCGCTCTTCTCCGCTGGCCTGCAGCTTCTGGATGTTCTTGCAGCTCGTGCGGTGAATCTTGACGCCCTTGCCAATCGTCACGACTCCAATCACTTCATCTCCCGGCACAGGATTGCAGCACTTTGCATAGCTATAGAGCAGATTATCCTTTCGGCCCTGAATCAGGATGCCCGTTGTGGCACGTGAGTGCTCCATATAGGAGACCGTTGTTGGCTCGTCACGTTTCTCGGCTCCACGATCGTCCTTCGCGCTCCCGGGACGCAGCCAATCTTTCAGGCGCTTGAGATAGTCTTCGATCTCGATATCTGCCACGCCAATGGCCGCGTAAAACTTGCTCAGAGTTCCAAGCGGCGTGGAGGAGGCAAAGCGGACCAGCATATCGTCATTGACGTGCAGTCGCGCTTTCTCGAGACGTTTACGCCAGAGATCGCGGCCTTGCTGGATGCGCACGCGCTGCTCGTCGTTCAAGAATCGGCGAATGTGCGAGCGCGCTTTATGGGTGACGACGAACTTCTCCCAGTCCGATGTGGGCGACTGGTTCTTCGACGTGATGATTTCGATCTGATCGCCGCTCGAAAGCTTTTGATGCAGCGGGACAATGCGTCCATTCACTTTCGCGCCGATCGTACGAAGCCCCACTTGTGAGTGGATTTCAAATGCAAAATCGACCGCTGTAGCGCCCTTCGGAAGTATACGCAGCTCACCCTTCGGCGTAAAAACGTATATCTCGTCCTGGTAGAGGTTCAGCTTGAAACTTTCGAGCAGGACACTCGGGGCATCTTCGCCATGCTGCTCGAAGACATCGCGGACCCACTTGACCCACTCCTCCAAATCAGGATCGGCGGCTGTGATATGCTCTTTGTATTTCCAGTGCGCCGCGACTCCTTTTTCCGCAATCTCATTCATCGCCCGCGTGCGAATCTGAACTTCCACCATACGACCATTAGGCCCGATTACGGTTGTGTGAATGGACTGGTAGCCATTCTTCTTCGGCAGAGAGATGTAATTCTTGAATCGCTCAGGGACAGGCGTATAGATCGATGAAACCATGCCAAAGACTGCGAAGCAATCGTTATCGTTGGGCGTATCGAGTAAAATGCGGATCGCAAAAAGATCGTAGACTTCGTCAAGGCCTTTCCCTAAACGGATCATCTTGTTGTAGATCGAGAAGAGATGCTTCGGCCGCCCGACAATTTCGAATTTGAATTTCTGCTCGTTCAGCGCCTCGACAATCGGCTCGATAAAGCTCGCGATATAGGTTTCGCGCTCGATCCGCTTTTCGGCCAGGGCTTTCTTGATGTCATTGAAGGCTTCGCGGTTCAGGACCTTGAACGCGAGGTCCTCCATTTCCCACTTGATGCGACCAAGTCCGAAGCGATTGGCAAAGGGAGCGTAAATATCGAGCGTCTCCTTTGCCATGCGGAACTGCCGCTCCGGCGGCAAGTATTCAATCGTCCGCATATTGTGCAGGCGATCGGCAAATTTGACGAGCATGACGCGAACATCGCCGACCATCGAGAGCAGGAGCTTTCGATAGCTCTCGGCCTGTGTGATTTCGCGGGACTTGAAAATATCGGTTATCTTCGTGGCTCCATCCACAATGTCCGCGACTTCATTGCCAAATTCTTCGCGGATCTCCGAGAGTTGATAGACGGTGTCCTCAACCACATCATGCAGCAGTGCGGAGACGATTGAAATATCATCGAGCGGGATTTCCTGCGCGACGATCATCGAAACCTCGAACGGATGGATGAAATATGGCTCGCCAGAGGCGCGCCGGTCGTTCTTATGCGCTTCGTAGCATAGCCGAAACGCACGAATAATTAGCTCTTCATCGAGCGCACGAAGATTCTTGCGGCATGCGGCGAGAAGATCATTTAGCTTATCGGCATACAACTCATCATTCGTTGCGCTGCTCCACCGCGCAGCGCGTCCTTCCGGGCCGCGTCCTTCCGGGTTGCGCCCTTCCTGGGCGCGAGCATCGGCAGGACGCCCGTCCTTCGCCGGCGTGCGGCGTTCATCGCCATCAATGGATGGTGCGGTTGACCTCGTTGTTGTCAATATTTCTGCGGCCATAACGTAGTACCAATAATAGCAACGTACTGCCGCGCGTAGCTGGTTTCATCGGGACATTAACGGCGCTTCACCCAACAGGGGGACGCGCCACATTACCTGTTAATACAGGTGTATTTCACCGACTTCAGGAATAATCCCAGCTTCCGATCCCAAGCGGAATAGGTACTCCAGCGCCTTTTTGCCGCGCTCGCCCATGTCGATGGTTACATCATTGACATACATTTTGACGAATCGAGCGCCAGTGTCCGCATCGATGCCGCGGCCCCATTGCAGTGCGTATTCGACGGATTCTTTTTCGTCCTGATAGGCCCACTTAATTGAATCGCGAAGTGATTGTGAAATGATGCGAGCCATCTCTTCGCCCAGGTCTTTGCGCACGCAATCGAGTCCGAGCGGAAGTGGCAAGCCGCCGGTCTTCTCTTGCCAGATTTCTCCGAAATCGGCCAGCTTGTTCAAGCCATAGTCTTTCCAGGTGATTTGGCCTTCATGGATGAGCAATCCTGCATCTACGGAGCCATCGAGCACGGCGCTAATGATGGCATCGAACGCCATTTCGCGAGACTGGATATGCCCAAACCAGGCGCGAAGTAAAAGATTCGCCGTGGTCAGCTTGCCGGGTTGCGCGATGACCGCATTCGGGTCAGCTTCGAGTTCTTGAATCGTCTTATACTTCTTCGAGACGATAATCGGACCATAGCCTTCACCCATTGAGGCGCCGGTTTTCATAATCCAGTATTTGTCGGCCACATACGGATAGGCATGCGCGCTGATCGCCGTAACAGGCAGTTCGCCTGACATCGCGCGAACGTTCAGCGACTGAATATCATCGAGCACGTGGTCGATCTCGTATCCCGGGATGGTTGCCTTCTTGGTGGCAAAGCCGTAAAACATGAAAGCATCGTCGGGATCCGGGGAGTGGCCGATTTGTAATAAGTTCAAGGCAGGAATAGAAATGCGGAATTAGAAAAATGGGAATAGGAATTGTGCCGCGCCTGAACGAAGGAGACGGCGGTGGAAGTTCGCTATCTTCTGGGAGAATGTGACGTTCCGATTACGGCAGCGCCTGTTCCATGGCGTCTTTGAACTCGTTAAAATCGTTTGTGACGCCAAGCACGATGGTCTTATCATCGACGCCGCGCGATGGCGAGCCGAAATAGATCCGCGTGTTTGCGCCATCCATATTTGGTTGTGCCTGCTCGAAGCCGACGACCTGATTGGGATTGATATAGATCGTCGTATGCCATCCGGTGCCGGCACGCTCGACCGCGATCAGCTTTTTCCGATCGCTTCCTTCGAACCCCATGATGAGTAATGCGATGACAACAACGGTACTGCTAATGAGAAGTGACTTCTTCATAGGAGCGAATGATTTTGTTGGACGGATACGCAGAGAGGACTCTGCGCCGTTACTCTCAAAACGAAAGATACGAAGAAATGGCATCGTTTGACTCAAACATCGAGATGCCGGACTTAAACCACCGAGCTGATTCGGCGTCATATCATGAAATGACGAAGGCATAACCTTCACTCCCAATAACCAACTTCGTTTGAGAGGTAACCTATGAAACTTGCATCGAAACACTCCAGCCTGATCGGCCGGCTCATTATGCTCGCGATATTCGCATTTGGCGCATCCATGCTTGGTACTCAGGCCCTACAGGCCCGCACTCTGGCATTTGCGCCCGATTCCGTACGTCATGATTTGAAAAAGGACGCTAAAGCTGTGCGTCGCGACAAGCGCATTCAACATGCGCTGCGAAAGGATATTGCCAAGGATAAGGCCACACTTCGGAACGATCTGAAGAGCGGGAATACAACAGGAGCCAAGGCCGATGTGAAAGATTTGAAGAAGGACGTGAAGAACATTCGCAAAGTGCACCGCAATTTGACCAAGAACCGCCACGAGCTGCTGAAGGACAAAACCGGAAAGTAACCTGATTACGAACCGGTCAATTTAGGGACGTGCACTGCACGTCCCTTTTGCGTTATTGCAGTGGAAGGCCTCAGGCGTGACCGTTCTTCATAAACGAGACATCCGGAAACAGCACGATCTTTCCGACTTTCTTCGGCGATTCGATCATGAGTTCGAATGCCTCTTCGAAATTTGTAAGTGGCATCTTGTGTGTCACAACAGGGCGGACATTCAATCGGCCTGAGGAGAGTAAGTTCGAGACTGTGAACCAGGTGTCCATCATGAGCCGGCCATTAATGCCATAGAAGCGGCCGCCATTGAAGATAATATCATTGAGCGGTGTCGGGACCAAGTTCTCCTTGAAGATGCCGAAGTAGCAATAGCGCCCGCCACGGCGGAGCATTTTAATGCCATCCTGCATCGCGCTGGGTACACCGGACATCTCGATCACGACATCAGCACCAATTCCTCCGGTCGCTTCCTTGACAATTGAGACCGCATCTTCATTGGCAACATTGATAATACGGTCGGCGCCCATCTGCTTGCCAATGTTGAGTCGGAACGGCTCGATCCCCGTAAGGAAAATTTGTGTGGCACCGGAAGCACGAGCCACGCCGACGGAAAACAGGCCGATCGGGCCGTCGCCCAGAATTACGACACTCTTGCCGTGGACTGGTTCGATGAGGGTCGCATGTACCGCATTGCCGAGTGGCTCCTGAATACTGAGATACTCAGGCGGGATCGTCGTGTCGTTCTTCCAGAGTACAACTTCCGGCACGACGAGATACTCAGCGAACGCACCGTTCGTATCGACGCCCAAAATTTTGAGATTGTGGCAGATGTGCATTTGTCCCGTCATGCACTGTTTGCAGTGTAGGCATGGGATATGCGTCTCGACCGAAACGACATCGCCTTCCTGGACCCGTGAAACAACGCTGCCTTTTTTGACAATCACCCCGGTCGTTTCGTGGCCCACGGTATAGGGGACGTTCAGAACGCGTGATTGTGCCCAGGCGTCCCATTCATAGATATGGACATCGGTACCGCATAGGCTGGATGCTTGCACTTTGATGAGGACCTCATTGGGCTTGATCTCGGGGATCGGAATTTCCTGGATTTCAGCGCCCCGAGCCCGTTTGGTCTTACGAAGGGCGATCATTGTTTCTGGCATGGGAGTATTGCGTTTCCTTTCTTGAGCGCGTGCTAACAAGCGGAGCCCGGCAAGGATTCTGCCCATACGGATTTCGGCATGCGAAATCATCTCGGATGTGTCCCATATCTTTAACTGCTTGGACGAAGAAGTTGCCTCGCATGATTTTGAACGCCTCGGCGCCCGGTGCATACGCGTTGCGGGGCGTGCACACACGCCGTTGGCCAGGGGGCTTCGAACATGCTTACCAGGCAAGCAAATGGCGATGCGTGGATTGAAAGGGTTGAGTGACGAGAGCACGATTTGGAGATGCAAATTGTCCGGCAGTTTATTGGTTGATTGCACCTGGCTTTGTGCGTCCAACTCCATAACGAAATATTAGATCGCCTCCAAATTTATTGCCAACGAGCATCAAGACCGTGCAGAGGAGTTCGACGGCGAGGCGAATGACCTGATCGCCTGGGTGCGAGGCGAGGAATAATGCCCAGGTAAATCCTGATAAGGCCGATGCGTTAATACCGCCATGCACTAATCCCATCGACAGTTCGGGCGAGGCTTGTGGCAGACGGATTAGATCCCATAAGCCAAAGCCAACGGCGAGCCATCCCATGGTAACGCCGGGCCAAAGAAGCAGCGTAATGTCCAGCATGAACGACAGATGTCCGAAGATGCCTAGCGCATCGAATGCTGCCGCCGTTGGCAAAAGTGCAGCGGGAAAGTGTACGAGCATGACGTGGATGGGATGCCCGAAGAGCTTCCCCCTCAATAGATCGCGCAGCATGTTGTTGATGAATTATCCGAATGCTACTGTCAGCAAAATAAGAAACGAGGCGACGGCAATAAGCCCGTGGACGACCGCGAGCCATTTCGGTCCGGCCTTTTTCATCAGATCACGTGCGAAGAGGAGAAATCCGCCGAGCGCCGCAATGACGAAGAGTGTAATGCTCGTCGAGACACTCCTGGCGTCGGCGCCCATCGCATATACAATGAGGAGCACCAAACCGGTGGCTGCAACGAGGCCGTGCAGATAGACGACGGCCTTGTTGGTCGCCTGGCTTTTGAGTACGGCGATCAAATTCATCAACCCGAAGACGGCGGCGACTGCAAAGAGTACGATAGATACAGTAAGCATTGGATAAGATGTTTTTGTTTGAGAATTTTGTAACCTACGCGCATTAGATGCACCAAATGTGCATTGGTTACAACAATCGCTTATAGCGATTCCAAGCATTCGACCAAATCGAGCTTTTGCTGCTCTGAAAGATTCAATTTCTTCACGGTGGTATAATACTTTGCTGCCGTCCGCGCGGCCGAGGGATCGCTCACTCTCTCCAGCTTCTCGAAGCTTCGAGCCGGTTCTCCGCACCCGGAAAGAGTAGACATAAAGGTAAGGCCAAGTTGGCAAGTGTAAGAAGAATTGCTGGTCGGTGTGTCGTTTGCATGATTTTTCTCGATTGAGTGAGGCACATTGTAACGTACGCGCTGTGGATGCATCTAATCAGAAAAGGTTACAGTTAAGGAAACGCACATGCCGATTAAGAAGCCCAGCGTACAGAAGGGACCGACCGACCAGGAATTGGCCCAGCGAATCGTCGCCGGAGAGGCTGCACTTTTTGCGGTGTTGATGAAGAGATACAATCAGCGGCTCTACCGGATTGCGCGCGGCCTGGGCATTCCGGATATCGAGTGTGACGATCTGCTGCAGCAAACGTATATTCAGGCATATCTGAAGCTTCCGCAATTTCGCGGGGAGAGTGCGTTTGCAACCTGGCTGACACGCATTCTCATCAATCAGGGTCTGATGTTCCTTCGAAAGAAACGGCCGGCCATTAGCGAGCAAGGACAATTAGAGGGTCTGGGTCTCGATGCAGCCGAACACATAGCCTCTCCATCGCCGACGCCCGAGCGGGAGTTGCTGCGCCGCGAATTGCGGAGTGTCATCGAACACGCTATCGAACAATTGCCGAAGGATCACCGCATTGTCTATGTCATGCGCGAAATCGAGGACATGAGTATCGCCGATATTTCCCGAAGTCTTGGAATTTCAGAATCGAATGTGAAGGTCAGACTTCATCGCTCGCGAAGACTACTGCAAGCCCGGCTTCGCGATTACGTAGGCCCGGATCTTTATGAATTCGGTAATGCGCGCTGTGATGCGATCGTCCATCACGTTTTACGCGCGGTGAGCGTCACGCTATAGCGTCACGCTATTTCTAATCCGGTTCGCCATCTTCATCTTCATCACTCGGGATGCCGCGCATTTGGCGCAGGATACGGGCAGCCCGGCGCTGGATATACGCAGATGGATGGGAAGCACTCCATCGCTTTGGGTTCGGGAGCACCGAGGCCATTTGCGCGGCCTGCTGCTGTGTGAGTTGGCCTGCATGACGTTTGAAGTGGAATAGTGCACCTTCCTCCGCGCCATAGACATTCGGTGCGAACTCCGCCACGTTCGCATACATCTGGAGGATCCGCTCTTTCGGCCACATGAACTCGATGAGCACGGTGTAATAGGCTTCGACACCTTTGCGAATGAAGCTATGCCATGGTGGCAGGAAAAGATTTTTTGCGACTTGCTGCGAGATCGTGCTCGCGCCGCGCATGGGGCGGTTCGGGTGTCGGGCGTGAGATTGCTGTGCCTTTTCAATCTCGACCAGATCGAAGCCATGATGCTGATAGAACCGCTGGTCCTCTCCGGCAACGAAGGCGGAGTAGAGATATGGCGAAATTTCGTTGCGACCAAGATTTGTATGCGACCATGTGATCCGCTCGCCGGCGAACAAATGATCGAACATTCGGAAGACCATCATCGTCGTGACGGGCGGATTGATGAACCGCAGTGCGGCGACTTGAACGATGGGAATCGCGAGCGCAATCAGCGCAATCCGCCACAACCATGAATACCAACGGCGTTTGCGCGGCGCAATCGTTTGAGCTGGAAGTTCTCCTCCGGCGGCAAGCTGCGGAGCGACACTGGTTGTTTGACGTGTTGCGGTTTCCATGTTACAACTGCCACGAGAGTACACCGTAGCGCTCGAAGAGGTTCTTGGCCTGCGGCTTATCGACGATAGACCAGCAAGCAAGGAGACCCGAACGAAGCTTGCGAGGATTGCGCGGGATGTGATCCAACTTTCGGAGGGACTGACGAAGTCGCGCGAGGAATTTGTTCGCTCCGAATACTTGCGCGATGAGGATCAACAGCAGGCGTATTTTCTCTACTATACTACGACCAATCTTCTGAAGCTTTGGCCGCCATTACGCGAGCTTGCACGCTCCGGATTTTTCGCGAATCGTTCGGAGCTTCACCATCTCGATCTTGGTACGGGGACGGGCGCGGCAATTTGGGGGCTGGCGACCTATCTCGAACGTGAACAGCCAGCCATCAGTACACTTCACGCCGATGCGCGGGATAAGCTCGCGCGAAATCTGCGGACGGTCGGGCAGTTTGCATCTAATCTAAAAATGTCACTCGATCTTCGCGTATCGACATCCCAGATCGATTTAACCGCGCTTGCCATCGCGAAGGATGATCGCACATTCGACTTAATCTCGTTGATGAATGTCCTTGGGGAAATAGATGAAATGCAGGATGCGGAAATAATTGCATTCATCGATCGATCGCTCGCGGAGCACGGCGCGGCAATCATGATCGAGCCGGCGAGCAGAGAAGTCTCTCGCCGGGCGCTGAGATTTCGGGACCGGATGGTCGCAGCCGGTTTCCATGTGTTCTCGCCGTGTTGTCGGAGCGGCGACTGCCCGGCACTCGAGGATGAGAACAACTGGTGCCATACCGAGATACCTTGGAAGCGCCCCGGCTTTATCCAGACGATCGATGATGTTGCCGGGACACTTCGGCTCTCGCTCAAAGCGACGTATGCAGTCTTTCTCCGTGAGGATGTGAACCTCTCGGACAGTTTCCAGGCCCACCGCGATCTCAGCTCTGTTGGGCGTGTCGTCAGCGAGCGGTTCGATGAAAAGGGGCGCCATCGTGGGTTCATCTGCAACGAGCTTGGGCGGTGGGAATATGTCATGAACAAACGAGATAAGTCAACGACAAATCGACCCGTTACGAAGCTGGAGCGATACGATCTGGTCCAGATCTCGGGAGTCGAGGTGAGGGAACACGATGTCAAGATCGGGCACGAATCGGAAGTCCGAGTTATTAGTAATGCCGAATGCTCCGGAAGTGTGGATAACTACGGGTAACCATAAGATTGTGGATAACTATTTGCTGAATCCTGCTCATTTTTCACGGGCACCTATTGCATTCCGGCAAATAGATTCGTATATTTGTCCACAGCCATTTGTTCACAAGCTGTGGATGAGCCCTCGCTTTCACAAGGACTCATCCACTTGGAGAGACCCCAGATGATCGCAACTCTTGACCGTTTGATGGCCTTGAGCCAAAAAGTCCGCGACGCCGAGCGCACGAGCGAGCGGGAGCCAATCTATGTCGCGCTCGAACTCAACGAGGTGCGCTTGATCGAGCGGATGATCGAGTCCTATCTCGGTGATATCGATCCCTATGCCTCGAACGGCGTGGCTGATCGTTCATCAATGCATTCAGACGAATACTAAAATGTGAGTTTGCTCGCCACACCGTGTTCTTCCCACGGGTGGAATTATGTCGTTATCGCGTTGATCGGAATCAATCCGCTCGGCCGTTCGGTTGATCTTTCGCGTTGCCATTTTGCCGCCCTCTATGGGTAAGCCCTGAAGTCGTCAGGGGATCGTCCATCGCGCCGCCACTATCGGATTGTCTTATGTCGCAGACTGCTATTTCACGCCGTGGATTTCTTACGGCCTGGAAACCAAGCTCCTCGAAGAATCGCCTCGCACCGCTGACATCCGGCTTGGATCCGTTTGTACCGGACGCGAACTCGCCGTGGGATGCCTATCGGGCCGGGCACTTGCTGCGCCGAACAATGATGGGCCCGACGTGGGCGGACATCCAGACACTCCTCACACATGCCGATCCAGGGACCGCGGTTGATTTGCTTTTGTCTGGAACAACTTCTCCAACACCCCCAGCCGCCGCGAATGACCAAACCGAGAACCCATACCCGCTTGCGATTCAGGCGCAGTACGGAATATTTGGTCAGTGGGCAGCCGATGCGGCAGCGTTACGAGCCTGGTGGTCTGCTCTGCAACTGAATGCCCAGACTTCGATTCAGGAGAAGATGACCTTCTTCTGGAGCAGTCACTTCACGACACAATTTGATCTCGGCAATCTCGATTATACAATAGCACCACTTCTGTACCGGCAAAACGAGCTCTTTCGCTCGAACGCGTTAGGCAATTTTCAAGACCTGGTAAAGGCTGTCACGCTCGATGGCGCCATGCTTATCTTCCTGGGTGGCAACGAGAATAGCGGGAGCCATCCAAATGAGAATTATGCGCGGGAGCTCATGGAGCTGTATACCTGCGGACTCGGTCAGTACACTGAAGGCGATGTCCAGCAGGCGGCAAAGATCCTGAGCGGCTGGCGCGTTGGTCAGTATACAGATGCGCCCGCTCCGCATGGTATTTTCAATACGTATTTTAGTCCTGCCGATCACGATACCAGCGGCAAGACGTATCTGGGCCAGCAGTTTCCACCGATCGATACCTCGACGAATACGGAATTTCTGGTCAAGAAGAACGAGATCGATCGGCTGGTCGATGTGCTCTTTGCACAGCGGAGTCCAGCCATTGCGACGTTTCTCTCGACGAAGCTATACCGGTTCTTTGTCTATAGTGACCCGGCTTCGGTAGATCAAACCGTGGTCGCCGCTATGGCGGCTCTCCTGATCCAAAGTAATTGGGAAATCAAGCCGGTCATTTCGGCACTCCTGAAGTCCGCCCATTTTTTCGACAATGCCAATCTTGGCGCGCAGATCAAGTCGCCGGCGGAGTATGTGATCGGAATGGCGAAGCAGCTCGTCGCGAGCTATCCGGTGGATGCGAATATGACTGCAATCGGGCAACAACTCTTCCAGCCGCCGAACGTCTCGGGATGGACTGGCTATCACGATTGGATCACCACGAATACATATCCCATTCGGGGCACGCAAGCGAGCGCGGTCATTCAAACGTTGGATGATGCATCTGCGATCGCCTTTATCAAACAGTTTGCGAATTACACGGATGCGAACGCGCTGGTGACGCAGATTGGGCAACTACTGCTTCCACGTCCACTATCGACCGAGCGACAAACGACATTTGCCTCAAAGCTTACGGCGGGAGCGCCAGTCTACGAATGGGCGAGCATCCTGAACGGTAGTGACGCGACCGCGGCGCGCAATCTTCGCGATTTGCTGAGCGACATGGCATCGTTGCCTGATTTTGAACTCTGTTAACCAGTGAGGGAAAACTCGTAACAAGCGACGGCCGCACTGTGGCATTACATCCTGCCCGGGACCCATCACTCGTTACTTCGGAAATACTATGAAACGACGTACCTTCCTTCAAGGAGCATTGGGAGCAGCGGCGGTGACGCCCGTGCTGCTGGACAAGATCTATGCGCTGCCCTCTTCGCCACTGCATTTGCTCGCGCAACTCGATGCGAGCAATGACAAGATTCTGATCTTTGTCCAAATGTTCGGCGGCAATGATGGGCTGAACACGGTGGTACCAGCCGATGACCCGCAATATTATGTGCTTCGCGATCCGACCAATGGCATCGGAATCCTGAAACAGAATCTGTATAACTATGGCAACGGCTATCTGAACCCTGGTCTTGCCCGGGCCGGTGGCAATGGACAAACGGGCTTTGCCGGAATGCTTGGCGTCGGCACGCTCGCGATCATTCAAGGGATTGGCTACGATAATCCCAATCTTTCGCATTTTCGATCGACGGACATCTGGCTCTCGGGTATCAATGATAGCAACGCACAGGATGTGCTCGACACCGGCTGGCTCGGCCGATTTCTCGAACGGCAGTATCCCAATTTTCCAAACTCACTTCCGGCCGATCCCCTCGCGATCAACTTTGGAGGATTCTCACTGGCGCTGACCAGTGAGAAGGGCCGCATGGGCATCGAGGTTGCGAATCCAAGCTTGCAGGCTGGCGGTCTCAGCGCGGCCAACGATACGCTCGACGATCAGGCCACCGGAACTCGATATGCGACGGAGTATGCGTTTGTACAAGATATCGCCAACCGCTCGAATATTTACGCGCAACGCGTGAAGGATGCATACACTGCCGGCAAAGCCAAGCTGAAGGGAGCCTATGGCTCCGATAGCTTCTCGCAGCAAATGGCAAGCGTTGCTGCGCTGATTGCGGGTGGATTGGATACGAGAATCTATTACGTTAGTCTTGGAGGATTCGATACTCACGTGAGTCAGGCAAGTCCCGGAGGGACCGGCCAGGGTGCTCATTCGAATTTGTTGCACTCACTCTCGGATGCAGTCGCGCAGTTCCAGTACGATCTGCTTCAACTCGATGCTGCCGGGATGGACGTTTCGAAGCGTGTCGTCGGAATGACGATGAGCGAGTTTGGTCGACGTCCGCAAGAGAACGCGAGTTACGGCACCGATCATGGTGCTGCGTCCGTGCAGTTTGTCTTTGGCGCAGCAGTCGCTTCCGCGGTCTTCGGTCAGACTCCCGATCTTTCGCATCTGGATGCGAATGGTGATCTCGCGTGGCAAATCGATTATCGCACAGTCTATGCCGCGGTGCTCACCGATTGGTTTGGGTTATCGCTGGATGACACGCGGACGGTGATGAAGGATAGCACGCTCGAGCCATTTCCGGGGCTGTTCAAGCCGCAGGCTGGGGTTGCGAAGTCAAACACGCTCCCGCTGTCGCTTGCCGTCTATCCGAATCCATTGCCAGCAACCGGCACGATTGCCTTTGACCTGCCACGGAATGCGTATGTCAAGATTGAAATGACATCCATGGATGGCCGAATTGTGCAGCTGATCACCGAGCAGCCATTCATCGCCGGGAGTTATGCGCTGCCGATAGCTGCCAATGTGCCAACGGGGGCTTATGTGCTATCGATGCGTGCCGGTGATGCACAAGTCACGAGAATGGTAACAGTCATCAAATAGGACCAATTGGATGAGACCGATCGGTCGGATTGCGCGGAGCCTTCCCGGAATTGTTGCCATACTGCTATTGGCTTGTTCCGCGCGTGCGCAGTTTCCAGCAAGTTGTGATAAAGATAAAGAATGTGTCGGTCATGCGGTCACGATTTCGGTATCGCATGGCAAGGGGGCGCAATACGTGGATGTGGACACATCCTACCGGATTTATGGGATGGATACCGCGCTCACGTTCGAGGCCTGGATCGCACCGGAGCAGCAGCCGGGTAAGATCCAGTATATCGCGGGACTTTGGGGCCCGAACAAAGACAACAACGATCAGTGGGTATTCTATATACAGGATACAAAACTTGTCTTTGCGTTAAGCAAGGACAACTCATACAAAGGTGATAGCGATAATACCATTGCGATCGCGACCGTCCCCGATCTATATACGAACGGCTGGCGTCATGTCGCTGCTGTTTGGGATGCGCGGAGCACAGCCGCAAAGATTTATGTCGATGGCATGTTGCTCGCCACGGCGACGAATCCTTTGTATCCCTGCAATCGACTGCATACGCCGGAGGACCGTCTGCTGCCTTTGCAGATCGGAAGTTGTAATGCGCTGTATGATGACACTCTCCGGCATCGAGCGTTTCTGGGGCAGCTCGATGAGATACGCTTGTGGCATCGTGCCCTCAGCGGACAAGAGCTTGCGTGCCAGCGAATCATCTCGCTCAACGGCAACGAGCCTGGCCTTGAGCTTTATTACCGGTGTAATGAGGCTCGGTCTGCGCAACTCTTGTGCGATGCGACCGGCAACAATCACACAGGCTTTCTTCGTAGCGGCGCGTTTTGCGATACCAGCCTCCGCGTGATTCCAGTTACCTACAAGGCGTCACCCGCCGTGGTTACTGCGAAGTTGATTTGCACCGAAGACACGACCTTTACGATCACGCTGACCGATAGCTCTGCCTGTGGCGATCGTGTGACGCTAGGCACCTATGGCGCCGATGCGAAGCTCTTCAAACTTTCGACCAACACGCTGACGCTCGCACAAAATATACCTGCGACCTTCACGGTGCAGATGCACTCGGACCTGATCGGTCCTGTCTCGGCCGGGATCGCAGTTGCGAACGCCAACTCTTGTGGCAATCCGATTTACATCCCTTTGAAGATCCAGCGCACCACCGAACTCAACTACTCGGTCGATAAACTTGCGCTCGATACTATCTATGTGGGATGCCAGAACACGACCTATTCGGAAGCAACGCTCACGATCTGCAATCCGAGCGGGAGAACCGTCACCATCTCGAACATTTCACTCGATAGCGGTCACTTTACCTGGCGATCCTCGGCCGCATTGCCGACCGTGCTGCCGAAAGGGGCCTGCGTGACGATTACGGTACGCATGGATCTGCTGGATTCATCGAAGACCCTGCTTGATACGCTCCGTATCGTGAGCGACGAGACCTGTCCGGGTAGCGGCGTAATTCCAGTCTCGGGTCGTGTGCAAGATGTCCTGGGGCTCTTACTCGCCAGTGGCAAAGGTCCCATCACCACCATGAACTTCGGTGAGATTTGTCCGGGCTTTATCAGTGGAACGCAGACCTTTCAGTATCGCGATCTTGCGAGCGATACCTTGTTTGTTGATTCGATTATTTACGACCCACCGAATTTCTTCGGCGCCGGAATTACACTTCCGATGAAGCTGGCTCCCAAGGCAGCCTATCTTCCGACGTATGCGCGGTTCCGACCGCTCGTGCCGGGGCCGCTCGCGGGGACGTTGCGCGTGACCGCGAACTATCACGGCTGTGAACTGGCAAAGACCGTCACCCTATCGGGAAGAGGATATTCGGTCGATGTCGAATTTCTCACGCCAGCGGTGAATTTCGGTCCAGTCACCATCGGTAAGAGCGCGCAGCAGAATGCCGACCTGATCGATAGTGGCACCGACGTTCGGAATCTGGATGCTTACTTGCGGATGGGCGATGTCTTTACAGTCACCGGCGGGCGGACCCTGCATTTGAGCTCACACCAGACACTTCCGGTTCAACTGACATTTCGTCCTCGCCAGACGCAAATGTACTACGATACGCTCTGCGTCTTCGATGAGGGATGTTATGAGACGAAGTGCATTCCGGTCAGTGGAATGGGTACGTTTCAGGCATTCTCATTCAATCCGTCTTATCTCGATATATCCAACGTGATTGGCTGCGGCTCCGAAACGGGAAGCATTGCGATGACGAATATCTCCGGCCAGTCGCTCGCGATCACAAATTGTCAATTGATCGATCCGACGGGGAAGTTCCAGCTTGTCAATCCGATGCCGGCTGGTACGATGGCCAATAATTCGATTTACGTCTTTAACATAGTCTATACGCCGAACGATTTAGCGAACGATCGTGCGGACGAAGTGTATATTTCTGTTACGCTTTCGGATGGTCAGGTCTATAATATTATTGTCCGTGCGACGAGCGTCGCTCCAAAGCTCTATGTGACGCCGCTAACAACGTATGGCATCGTCGAAGCCGGCTGGCATAAGCAGCAATCGATCTTGATCGAGAATGCGAGTACGGTGCCACAGAAGATCACGAGCGTTGCTGTGCCGTATGGATATGCGTTGCTTAGTACCAACCCCGCGCTGCCGACTGTGCTAGGACCGCGTGACTCGTTGTGGCTGCAGGTCGAGTTCGATCCGACCGGCGACTCCGATTACAACGCAAATTTCACGGTGCAGGTGGATTCGCCATGCACCATGAGTCTTACAGGAATGCTGACGGGGCATGGACAATCCGTAAAACTTCAGGTGCCCGTGAGCTTTATGAACTACGGACTCGTGCGGCCTTGCGATTGTATCGCTCGTGAAGTCCCGCTGCCAAACTACAGCAATTTCGTCCCGATCTCGATCGACTCCGTTTGGGTCGATGGATTTGGCGTCACGAATCTGGTGCCATCGACTTTCCACTGGCAGTGGAAATCGACCGGCGATCGCTCGTTGCCGAAGACGATCGGCGCGCAATCTGCCGACACCCTGATCGTTACCTTCTGTCCGGATATCCCTGCGACGAAAGCGAATCTCATTAAGAATGACACGCTGCATATCAGCGCTCACTCTCAGGGATGGACGACGGAGTTTCGAACGATGCTTTCGGGGCGGCGCGAGATGAATTTTCAACCGAATGTCTCGCAAGTTCAATTTCCGGCCACGCGGGTCGATACGTCCGCGCAGCCTCAGGCCGTTACGATTACGGTGCCGGATATCACGCTCAATCCGGATGGGGATTATATTCAGATCGATTCTGTGACATTCGATCCCGATCAGCAGGTATTTTCCGCGCGGGATTCAATGGGCAACCTGCCGCCCTGGACGATCAAACGCACTCAGAAATTCAAGATCAGGCTCGGGTTCTTCCCGCGCGCGCCGAAACTCTATGTTGCTCGAATGCGGCTCTGGACTTCACATCCATGCGGCGGCTTCGATTCGACGGTGCTCGTGATGGGCTCGGGCTTCGCACCGGCGTATGGCCTGCAGTTGGCCATGTTCGATACGCTCGGAATCGGGAAGGATACGGTCCACCTTTCGATTTGCGACACTCTGGTGCTGCCAATCCTGACGAGTCGCGATGTGCCGCTGGAGCCGATGGACCTGTTCTATCATCTCGGGTATGATACGACCGAGTTGCAGGTGCTTGGCGCATCCTCAACCTATACGAATTCCATCAGCGCCCGCGACACCATTAATGGCGCTGGTGTCGCGATCACGAAGGCCGGCGGTGTTTCCGCCGGCGTAATCAATACGGTGCGGCTCAAAGTCATTGGCGGGCCAAAGGTATTCCCCATCACGCTGGACAGTATCGATTTCGAAAGTGATTCCATCGTGTTTTTCAAGATCGTCGCCGGGATCGACCGTCGCTGGATCGAGATCGACGAGCCCACGATCGCACTCACCAAAGTCACGGACTTCGATACCGTGAACGTGAAGCAATGCGGTGATGAAACCGTGACGGTCCATAATACGGGCTTTATGCCGGTGCGTTTGGACTCGCTGACCGGTCTGCCGCCATGGCACTCGGTTGTGCCACCGAGCGCGCCTTTTGGAAGTACGATTGCGCCGGGTGATTCCGTCACGCTCACGATCCGGTTCTGTCCGCGTGCCGACAGCGCGTGGGACACGACGATCACCGCAAACACGTCGGTCAATTGGCCGGGTCACGCCGCCTGCTATACGATCGATACCGGACATCTCCAGAGCTATGGATATGCGCCGCCGTTTCCATTTAAGCTTGAGTTGAAGCCTACTGTCATGTCGATAGACTCCATTGGAGGTCGCATTGCGGATACGATCGAGCTGCCGATTCTGATCGATCGCTCGGTGCCGCTCACGCCGCTGGACATGCGGTTCGCTCTGACATACGACGCGCGCTCGCTGGAATATCTCGGTATGTCTTCAGCGTATGCGACCGCAAGGGTGACCGATCAAACCGGTGCGCTCGACATTCTCTTGCCGGAGTCTCAGGACGTTGCGCAGGGTGAAATCGCGCGTGCCAAGTTTCTCATTACGGTCCCCGATAGCATTCTCTCGACCATGTTGCTGACTCCGGGCCGGTTCACGAGCGATTCGATCATGTTTATCAAGCCGATCCCGATCGGCGACACAACAACCGTTGCCATTGCGGGGCGCTGCAGTATTTCGCGGCTAATCTTTCACGAGGGACTGAATGCGATGACAGTGCCGACTCCGAATCCAACCACAGGGCGGGTATCGCTCGACGTGTCACTGCTGGAAGATTCGCAGCCGACGTTGCGCGTCCTGAGCAGTGTCGGTCAGAGTGTGCTGACGTTGCTCGATGGCAATAAGACGATCCAACATGGCTCCTATCACATCGAGTTTGGCACGGAGTCACTGGCGAGTGGCATGTATGTGATCGAGCTGCAAGGGGGAGATTACCATGCTACGCAACGGATGGTGGTGGTGAGATGAAGCGAATCTTCTTTGTCCTCGCCATAGCTACACTGCTCACCCGATCCGGGATTGCGCAGGACATGACCATCTCGCCGTTCCATCTTGGGTTTCGGGCGAGTTATTTGGAGAACTTCCACAACACGGACGCAATCTGTCCCACGTGTGGGCAATACTCGAACGGACGGGGCAGCGGCTATGCTGCTCAACTTTTTGGCGAAGTGCCGTTCAACTCGTTTCGGCGGTTGGACCTGACATTCGGTCTTGGCATGGCCGATCGTGGAGGCAGCTTTGGCGAAGCTCTTTCGAGTAATCTTCAGGTGCTCGATCCGAACACGAATAACTACGTCCCGTTTGTCCGGCAAAGCTCTTACAGCGCAAGCTTAACATACTTCGACATTTCGGGTGGTCTGCGCCTTCGACCGCTGGCGAGATTTGCCGGGTATATTGGTGCTGGCTTCAATGCCGGATTGCCGATGGGGCGCTCGACGACATACGTCCAGACCGAGAAGATTCTTTCGCCGTCCGGCGTGCTCTATCCGGAAACCGGTACGACGACGCGAACCGACAGCTCTGGGGTTATTCCCGGGATCCAAACAAGCTTTGGGCTTACCGGGACGATTGGGTATGAAGTCCCGCTGAGTACAATGATAACCGCTGCGCCGGAACTCTCATACTTTTACCCACTCAATAATGTGGAGAGCGGGTTCCGATGGCATGTAGTATCGCTTCATGCCAGTATAGCCCTGCGCTGGAACAAGCCTCCGCATTTCGATGCGCCTCCGCCGCCAAAACCACCGCCGCCCATCGTTCAGCAACGCGAGGACCCGCGCACGATGGCGCCGAAGCTGGCCGCCGTCTCGCTTTCTGGTGAGCCATTCCATATTATTGAGACGACGGTGACCGAAACATTTCCGATTCTGCCGTACATCTTCTTCGATAGCGCGAGCGCCACGCTCTCGGACCGCTTCGCGCAACTCACGCCATTCGAAATTGCGCAATTTCGAGAAAATGAATTGCCGCACAAGTCGCTCGAGTCCTATTATCAGATTCTGAATGTGATTGGCGGCCGGATGCGTGCGAATCCCGATGCGACGCTCACGATCAACGGTACAACCGATGGCCGCGAGGAAACAAACGAGGGAGGAGCGATGAAGGGTAATGGTGCTGCGCTTGCGATGTCACGGGCCGAAGCTGTTCGCAAGTACATTGCGACTGCATGGCGGATTGCTCCGGAACGGTTGATCGTGACGACCAGCACGACGCCGAAGAATCCTTCGAGCACGGAATATGCCGAGGGCTTCGAGGAGAACCGGCGCGTTGAGCTCTCCTCTTCGAGCGATATTCTACGTCCGATTGTGCACGAACGATTCCGTGAAGAGACCGCGACTCCGGCTCTATTGCCGCTCAGTCTCACTGCGACGAGCCGAATTGGTGTGCGTGATTGGCATCTTGCGATCCGCAAGAGTGGCGCGACCGTGTATGAAACCGCCGGCACAGATGCGCCGCCGCAAACAATTGAGTGGAAGCCTGCTGCCGGCCAAGTTGAATCCATCGCGAAGACATTGAACGAGCACGATTCACTGCAGTGCGAACTTACAGCGAGCGCCACTAATGGCGCGCAATCCACAGTGAGCATTGCTCTGCCGGCCTCGAAGACAGTCAATCCGCTCGAACTGAGCCGGCTCTCGCTCATTGTATTCGATTTCGATCAGTCCGATATCAATCGGCAAAATCAGCGGATGATCTCGCAGTTTGTGAAGAAGTCACTTTATCCGGCATCGACGGTCACAATCATCGGCTCGACAGACAATCTGGGAGAACTGCAGCACAATCAGAAGCTGTCCGAAGACCGCGCATTCCATGTGCGCGATCTTCTGCTGGCAGATAAACCGGATGCGAAGATTACCGAGACGAAAGGGATCGGGCCATCGAATCTCTTATACGATAATCATCTGCCCGAAGGCCGGTATTATTGCCGGACGGTACGTGTCGAGGTGGAGACGCCACTGGAATCGATTCTGAAGGCACAATAATGTGGGACATGCTTTAGCTTGTCCCTGGTGAAGCTAAATCATGCGCCAGAGATCACCGGTGCGTTTGGCAATCAGCTCGATCTTCTCAGTCAATACGGCAATGACGGAAGCGAGTTCGCGCTCGTCAGGTCCCCCAAATCTGTTCTTCATCGGTGCGTCGATATCCAGCACGCCGAAGAGCCGGCCATCGGAAAGAATGATCGGCAGCACGATTTCCGATTGCGATGCCGGATCGCACGCAATGTGACCGGGAAACTCGTTGACATCAGCAACACGAATGATTCTTCGCTCCATGGCGGCCGTGCCGCACACACCTTTCCCCATTGGAATCACCGTGCAAGCGGGTTTGCCGCCAAATGGTCCCAGCACCAACTGCTCGCCATTGAAAAGATAGAACCCGCACCAGTTCATACGATCGAGTGAGGTATAGAGCAGTGCCGCCGCATTCGAGAGAGCGGTGATGAGAGGTTCATCCGGGCTTATCAAATCGCGCAGAGAGGTGGATAACGAAGGCATGTGACCTTAACGAACCGTGCTTAATCTTAGATTCGGCAGAGGCCAAAGGAATTAAAGCAACCCGCTCACACTTTTTCTCTGTCATCATCGGAGAACAAACATGAACTGGCCAATTGTAAAAGGGAAGGCGACCAGGCAGGCGCACGTCGCGCTGCCGGAGGGGACATTCGAGGAAGAGCACGGACGCGAGGGTTTTTTTGGCCGCGTCTCGCATTTGTATCACACGCACCCGCCGACGGGTTGGACACGGATCGAAGGCAACCTGCGTCCCCACGCATTTTATCTCGACAAAGTCGAGCCTTCGGATATGCGGGACGCGCGTGGGGTGCCGGAGCCGGTCCTGTATAATGACGATCTGATCCTCTCCATTAGTCGCCGCGCGGAGGCTGCGCCATATTACTCGCGCAATGCCGATGGTGACGAGCTGTTCTTTGTTCATCAGGGTCACGGCACGATCGAGACGGACTTCGGCGTGATCGGCTATGAGCGCGGTGATTACATTGCGATTCCGCGTGCCACGACCTATCGATTCGTGCCGGAGACGAAAGAGAATTTCATTGTCGTGGTCGAAGCGCATTCGGAAATTCTGCCGCCCACGCCTGAGCAAAAAGGACTGATCGGGATGCACGCGCTTTACGATATGTCGGCCATCACCATCCCGGATTTCATCCCGTACGAGAAGAAGCCGGAGACGAACGGCAAAGAGTACGAACTTCGAATTAAGCGGCTGGGCGAATACACCTCGGTCTTCTATCCGTTTCATCCGATCGATCTCGTTGGCTGGAAGGGTGACCTCACGGTCTTTAAGATCAATATGCGCGACATCCGGCCAGTGATGTCGCCGCGCGTACACCTCCCACCGAGTGCGCACACCACATTCCTTGCGGAGAACTTCGTGATCTGCTCGTTCCTGCCGCGCCCGCTCGAAGAAGATCCGGATACGCTGCGTGTGCCGTTCTACCACCGCAACACAGATTACGATGAGGTGCTATTCTATCACGATGGCGATTTCTTTTCGCGTGATAACATTAAGGCGGCGATGATGACGCTGCACCCGCAGGGCATTCATCACGGTCCGCACCCGAAGGCGCTGAAGGCAAACCCGAATATCACGCGCACGAACGAGTACGCAATGATGCTCGACGCCAAGCATCCTTTGAAGATCGCACCCGCCGCGGAAGCCGCCGAATGGAAAGAGTATTGGGCAAGTTGGCAGGAGAAGAAGGAGACCGTGAAGACGTAAGAGTCAACAGCGCATACCTCCACTCTGGGGCACTGCGAAATGACCTTGCGCTATTCGTCGAGCTTTCGTATCTTTGTGGTATGACATCGCGCGCGACATGGGTAGTTTTGGCTCTCCTCACCGTGATTCCGCTTCGCGTCGAGGCTCAACATTGGTATGGGGGATTTTCACCAGAGTCGGTCTTCTTCGCAGCTCCGGCCAATTCAGGAGTTTTGAGCTTCGGAACAAACTTCACTGTTTATTCTGACTCGGTAATGAACTTCAACTTTGAAGGTTCATCAGGCATAACGGCCGATCCGAGCAGTGTGATGTGCTGGGGAGGGAGGTTTCCGACGCAAGCACACATACGGATATCTGTAAATTTGAAGGACTGGGTGCAGCCGCCATGCACTGGAATGCCAAATGGCGTGATCGTGCAACCGTCGGGGTTGTATGGTTACTTCATGATATTCGGGTATGTCTATGATCCGAAAATTGTGGGACGAGCCCGCAGTGATACCACACTACTAAGTTTCGGCCAAGTAGACACGGCCAGCATCGCATCGCAAAGCCTCTCGCGGCACATCTTCATCGATTCACTCGGGAGTCGTTACCGGTACCTCAAGATTCTCAACGTAAGAGCTCCTTTTTATGCAGATGATTCGATAGAGCCGATGTTTGCTGGGACAGGACCGGTGGGTGGATATTGTGTTATGGATCATGATCACGAAGGCTTCGCCCGTTTTCAACCGAAACAACCCGGACATTATGTCGACACCACATTTCTTTTCGACCCACTGAGGGGTGATTCAACAATGTTGCTTCTGGAAGGCGATGGCGTGAACGCTCCTGAGCAAGATGTGGAGTTTGCGCCTACCAAGGTCTCTCCAGTTTCGATTTATCCAAATCCGTGTTCGGATGCCGCGACGATTGCACTGCATGGGATGCGGTTCGATCAGATTACTATTCGCAATATTCTCGGCACTCGCGTGAAGGAGTTTCGCGATGTCAGCTCAGACCTCGTATTCGACGCTTCCTTGGTGCCTGACGGACTCTATCTACTCGAGGCTCAGACTCGGGACAAGGTTGTTACGATGCGCTTTTTGGTCGCGCACTAAGGAATGATCTCTCCGCTTCCTAAGATATTACGCGGCCGATCTCTTGTCTCTCAATTGGGACCGCTTCGCATCCTGATCTGTCACGACCCTGATGCTGCAAATAATATTTAGCACGTTGAATTTGTCGTGACGGTCCAATGTTTGCGCTGTCCAAATAACCGGAAAAGATCGTGACTCCAACCAAGCTTCAAAGCAAAACTGTATTTATCACCGGCGCCTCCTCCGGGATCGGTCAGGCTACGGCCACTGCATTCGCCGCCGAGAGCGCCTCGCTGCTGCTGTGCGCGCGGCGGATCGACCGGCTCAAAGAGCTGAAGGCCCATCTCTATCGCGTTCATCCCGAAGCGAAGATTCATGTGTTCGAACTCGACGTTCGCGATCGCAAGGCGGTGGACCAGGCGCTCGATGCGCTGCCGGAAGAGTGGAGGCACATTGACATTCTCGTCAACAATGCGGGACTTTCGCGCGGACTCGATAAGTTGCACGAAGGATCGATCGAGGATTGGGAAGAGATGCTCGATACGAACGTGAAGGGCTTACTCTATGTGACGCGTAAGGTCATGCCGGGCATGATCGAGCGCAAACACGGGCACATTATCAATATCGGTTCGATCGCGGGACATGAAGTCTATCAGAAGGGGAACGTCTACTGCGCTTCGAAGCATGCGGTCGATGCCATCACAAAAGGTTTGCGATTGGACGTCGTCGATACTCCGCTGCGGGTGACGACAATCGATCCGGGACTTGTCGAGACGGAATTTTCGGAAGTCCGATTCCACGGCGATACTGAACGCGCATCGACAGTATACAAAGGCTTCGAGCCATTGCAGGCTTCGGACATCGCCGATACCATCCTCTGGTGTGCGACGCGCCCTCCCCATGTGCAGATTGCGGAGATCGTTATCTTCCCGACCGCGCAGGCTTCGGCGACCACAGTTCACCGACAATAAGTTGGTAGTTTAATAAACGATGAGTCCCATGAGATATCGATCTCATGGGACTCATGGTAGTGGGTTGTTAAGAATTATCGTTACTGTTCCTTCGGAGCAACAGAATAGACCGAGCTGCTGATGCTTTCCGGCAATCCACCGGGTCGAGGGCTTGCGCCAAAGGCCGCGGTCGCGTCCTCGCCTTTATGATTGTGCGTTGGTGGCGCCTCGCCATGACGGTGCTTGAATAAACTAAAGTATAGCGGATCACCCGTCACGGGCACCGAAAACCCGCCGACGGTAACTGCCTTCGGCGGTGCATAGACCACCGAGGCATAATAGAAATAATTGGAGGGTATCTCAACTGCTGCTATTGATTGGGGCGCTCCGGAAGGCACAAATGCACTGGTCGTGGTTCCAGGCACGGGTACATTGCATTGTGCGGTATCGAGCGATGGGCACAGAAAGGCTGTGGTTGGACTTGGAGGTGGATCAGATTGATTTAACAAGTCCGGCGGAATGGTCCGCTCATGGACTTGCACGCCGCCACCCGCGCCAGCACCAACGTGAATGGGCCCGACGCCGACGCCGACGTTACCGTTGAGGTTCACTCCGTGCGAACGAGATGGTCGCGTGACAACCCTCGCAGCGACTCGATGGTATTTTCGGTGGTGATGTCGTTTGGCATCGGCATTCGAGGTGCCAACCGCCAGCAACATCACGAACGTAATGATCGTGAAAATAGCGCGTCTCATAGTAAAGCTCCTTTTCTTGTGTTAGCAAGCTAAATCCATTTTAGCCTTATCCTACAAGAATTCATGCGCTGTACCAGAAACCGTTTGCATAGTTTCTCTTCATCACGAATGTCAAAGCCGCCTGCCTCTCCTTGAAAAGGAGGGGGAACAGCCAATCGCTCAATAGGCCACTACCGAGCGATTAGCAAACGTTGGGAGGAGATTCTGCCAGAAGAGGCCTCGCTGATTCGAACGATATAGCTGCCATTCGGAATGGGACTGCCGATCCGGTCGACCGCCGTCCAATGCCAGCTAGTGCCGGTATGTGACGCCACAAGGTTACCGAGAATATCATAGATCTCGATGCGGGTGTCGATTCCATCGGAGCCGGTTTGAATATCGACAGAACCAGTCGAAGGATTTGGACTCAGCGATAACTGCAGCGGAGTTGGTGGGAGGCGTACTCCAGCGGCCGGCAGGAGATGGGTCATGGGGAAGGAGAGGACTTGCAGCGCGTTCTCGGCAACGATAAACATGGTGTCCGAGCAATCCCAACCGGCCGCGGTGGAGTCGCCGCAATAGTGGACGTCAACATTATAGAGATCGCCTGGCTGAAGCCTTGTCCCAAAGGGAGGAGATCCGCCATCTATCGCGAAGCACGTGCCGGGGTTCATATAGGCGGTATCGAGCTTGACCGGGACGCTGGAATTATTTCGAAATTCAAGTACGTGGTAAAAGACCGTCGAGTCCGCACTGAAGTGAAGTGCTAATGTATCCGAGCCGAACAGATTGACCGGCAGGCTGTCTTGTCGTTGCATGACAGTATAGCCGGTCAGAGGAACATCGCACTCATGGCAGAGAATGCCATCCGAAGAATAGACCTTGGTGACCGCGGTCGCTTCATAACGCTTCACTCCCGTCCGGCGGACCGGTGAGAAATAATAGGGTTCACTAATTCTCCCAAAGTAAGCGGAGGATTTGGGCATCGTGGTATCAATCAAATGAAAGGATGCCGCATCACGTCCGGTGATCTCGATGCTCATGATATGAATCGTATCCATCGGGACGTAGTCTACTTCATAACAGAGTTCGCCGAACGCAGTATCACCGAACGAGACTGGCTGGAGCATGACACAATCGTGTCCATAGAGGCACACGCGATTGCTGTCGGAGGAGCTGTCGGTTGTCGCGGTCCCGACACAGAGGCGCTTCACTTGCACCACATTTGTGCTGTCGTCCGTATAGGCAAATGCCGTAACGAGCGTATCGTAAACGGTGGTGTCGGCCTTTGGAGCTTTGAACACGAACCCCGTGGAACCCCATGACTGGGGCGGAAGGATATATGGTGGCCCCTGGAACGGAGGATTGACGAAGAAGATGCTGTCCGCCTGATTCACGAAGTACACGTTGACGACGTGCAAATACCGCTTCCAGGATAAATTCTGATAGGACACTCCACTATGGACCGTCCGGCCCACCACGGAGTGGAAGATAGTATCTCCCTGCCATGCGATCGGCATTTGGGCGCGCACGGTAACGATTTGAAGCGCGAGAAATAGAGCGCAGAATGCGAGAAGGCGTTTCATCATAATCAGAGTGATCGTATTAATTTGGGTAGATATGAAGTTGGCGATGCGATCTTCGTTATCGGTTTATCAATAAGCGTCGGGAGGCAGCATTGCCGGTGGCCCCATTACTGATTCGGACGATGTATGTCCCATTTGGTACGGAGCTTCCATCAGCGGCGATACCCATCCAGTGCCATTGTGCAGTGCTGCGTGATGCCACGAGATTGCCGAGAATGTCGTAGATCTCGATGTGGGTGCCGATTCCATCAGTGCCAGTCTGGATATCGACTGATCCATTCGAAGGGTTCGGAATCAATGACAATTGGAGTGGAGCCGGAGCAGTGCCCACTGTTGCCTGCGACCGGAATATGTTATGCAATGGGAAGCTGAGCGCTTGAAGCGCGTTCTCCGTAATAATAAACAATGTGTCCCTGCAATCCCAGCCGGCGGAAGTCGAGTCACCACGGAAGTAAAAGTTTGCCGAGAACGCTTCGCCCTGATGGATTTGCGTGCCGTATGGAGGATAAGACTCGTCGATTTCGAAACAGTCCCCCGAACCCATATACGCGCTGTCAATTTTGATCGTGGAAGGAGAATTATTGATGAAGAGGACTTGATGCCAGCGAGTGGTCGAGTCCTTGCTGAAATGAACCGGCAGCGAATCCGAACGGAAGAGATCCAGGACAGAAGTATCCTGCCCAGCAGTTGCAAGGTATCCCATTACGTCAATGTCCGACTCATGACAGAGAATGCCGTCCGACGAGTACATTTTTGCGATCGCCGTCGCAATATAGCGCTTTGGACCTGTCAGGCGCACCGGGCTGAAGACGTAGGGCTGGCTGATTCGCCCTACGGGTGTTTGGAACATAGTGCCGGACTTCGGGAACGTCGGATTCACAAGATGGAACGAAGCAGCATCACGACCGACAAACTCGATGCTCGTGATATAGACCGTGTCTCGAGGAAGGTATTCCAGTTCATAGCACAACAGCCCGTATGAAGTATCGCCCGGATTGATCGGGAACATGCTGTTGCAATCGTGACCGTAGACGCACGCGCGGTTGCTATCCGAGGAGCTATCGGTGGTGGTCGTGCCCACATACGCTCGCTTAAGAGTCATTACATTGCTCGGATCATCGGTATATGCACAGAGCGCGATAAGGTTGTCATGCACAGTCGTGGCGTATGCTGGCGATTTGAACCGAATACTAGCACCACTGACGGAGTTTGCGGGCAGAGTGAACGGCTTGGTGCTATAATGCTCGTCAACAATAAATACACTGTCGGCCTGATGCTCAAAGTACATGTCCTTGATTTGCAGTTCTCGTGTATTCGAGGCATTCTTAAACCCGACTCCGGTTTGGATCACCCGTCCGACTACGGAACGGAATACCGTGTCATTTTGCCAGATCAGCGGCGGCTGTTGGGCGCTGGCGCTGCCTGGCTGAAGCCCATAGATTACGAGACTGAGCGCAAGAAGACGTATCATTACAAGACATTTGCTCATGAGAGTCATGATGGCTGATAAAAGGGGCAACCTCTGGTCAATTGTGAATGGCACAAAAATACATCAAAAATCAAACACAGGTTGACAAGATAAGTCACGGCATTGCCATGACAAATCTCTTTCGAATCGTTTCTATCGCGGGGTTACTTTGAGGCTGCAGTATTTTGAAGTGGCAAGAGCTCGATCGCCAGCACCACGACCCAGAGCAAGAAGACGCCGATATTGATGCGTTCCCATACTCCAATCATCGGCGTGGGTTGATTTGTGCTGAGGCCCGGTGCATCCAAAAATGTGAGGATGCCGAAGACAAGAAGCACCACGAATGTCGCGAGGGAATAGACTCGAAACGATTTGCCGAGTGCCTTTGCCGCGAAACCGAGCGCGCATAAGTAGAGGACCTCGGTTACTGCCCCAAGGGTAAGGTGCAGGGTATCGGAGAATGTCGCTCCACCTGCTGCCAACGTTTCGCGTAGGTGCATCGGTGCAAGCGGCCATAAGAGCCCCAACGCGGCATAGGCCAGCAATAGATCGCCCGCGATGCGCAACGGTCTGCTTCCTCGTGCCGATTGCCAAACGCCCCAGCCAAATGCCATCATCAGGAATGTATAAGGTGTGCTCAGCACCAGCCAGAGTGTTCGAGTCGGAGCGTTGACCGCAGAGAGTTCGCTTACCGTTTGTGAAGCGGAATTGTAGGTGGGCCACTGCAATGCTACGATAATGTTAATTGCGACATACAGCAACGATGCGAGAATGCCGCCAATCAGGAATCCCTTGCGAAGTGTTTCCTCACGATCCGGTAAAAGAGGGATTGCGACCAAACCGCCGAGCAGGACTGGCAGACCCCACATGGCATGCAACCAGTGAAGCTCAAGCAGTATGGCAATCTCGACCCAGAACCAGATCGTGAGGCCGCCCAATGCAAGGCCAGCCATCAGCCAATCGGCGTGGGATCTTCGAAAGACTGCGAAAAACGCGGCGGCGTTCAGCAGTCCCAGTGCAAAGAGGATCATGCCGGGGATGAGGAAATCGGGGAAGGTGCCGTGCATAATGCTAACCGGCATGTCCATGAGTGAGCCCTCCGGTGCCGCGACAAGAAAGCTGCCTCCCACCAAACATCCTAAGGCCTCGTAACCAAGAACGCTTACCAGGGTGATCCGCTGCCACTTCGACTGAGCACCTGACGCTGGTGCCGGATGCATGACTCGGACGTAATCTACAGTTGTGGTTGCCATGGTTGACCTATAGAGGAAGATTCGCCCTGTCTTCTGCGTTGCTCCAAGGTTCCACTGACCTTGGATCTTCGGCGCAAAGTTCGCAGAGCGGTGTGTCCGCTGCGTTGCTCGAGTTCGGCGTGATAGTCGGCTTCGGCAAGGTGCTTCAGTTTTGTGAACTGTCGCATCTGCATGATCCAGTGTGAAGGTTCGAGAAGGAAGAAACTTGCTGGCAACTGGAGCCACTTCGGTTGGAGGTCCCAATAGCCACTTACGATAAGCCGCGTGCGGTTGCCGGGCAGCGGCTTCAGCAAAAAGCCCCAGATCGAATCGGTGTAATGCTCCGGCTTCTTGCCGTTCGGATCGAACCAGTGTCCATGGAGATCGATCGCTACGCGCAAGCCGAGAAAGTGTTCGGGTTCGAGCGCCGCCACTTCCCACCATTGGCTCTTGTCCGGCATAGAGTAGAAACGATCGCCCAATTTGACCTCTTGCCATTCCGGATGGACGTGGTCCGTGCTGGTGCGTCCCCAGTTATCGAGATTGTCCCAACTATACCAGCCGCCACGGTCCACCCCCATTTGTACCAAGTACGCCCAGACGTTCGGTGGTGGCGCATCGATCGTAATCGCCATCGTCCCGCTCCGCGTGCCACCCGGAATGATATTGGCGCCCGGAAAGGGCTCGTCGATCTCTTCCGGGGTCGCTCCCCACCGGACCATTCGAGGCCGTAGGCCAAACGTATACAGGCTCACAAGGCCAAGCGCCGCGGCGAGCTTGGCCGGTGTCGATGAGAGAATACCAGCAGGTTTCATAGGCAGTCATTCGCAGCCAAATGTAAGCCCCGTCAAATTCGGATGATTGTGACCGAAGTTGGGCGTTATCGGAAGAATTTTTGGTCAATATTCTTACCTTCCATTGACAGAAATATTACCGGATGCGGGCAGTAGAGTGCGAATGAATTGGGGGCAACCGGTATGCTTTCCCCGGAGCGCAAGCATCCTCGGAGGTGTTTAGCCGCTCGCTCAATGGATATTCAAGAAAAGCCTGAATGAATTCTTCGCAAACCTTCACGTTCCGCGACCAAGCATTAGTCCCCATTTGGGATAAAGTCCGCTCCGGCGAGCGGCTGACGAAAGAAGATGGCCTCGCGCTCTACGCCTCGGATGACCTCATCGGCGTTGGCCGGATGGCCAACGAAGTTGCGCGCGCGAAATCGGGAGACTCCGTCTATTTCGTGCTCAACCGGAAGCTCGAGCCGACCAACGTGTGCGTGCTCTCCTGCAAGTTTTGCGATTTCGCCGTTCGAGCGGACTCGCCGGAAGCTTACGAGATGACGCTCACAGAGATGCTCTCGAAGCTTCGTCCCGATTTGCACGAAGTCCATATCACCGCTGGTCTGCATCCCAAATGGCCGTGGGAGTTTTATCTCGATATGGTCCGGACGATCAAGACGCAATTCCCGAACGTGGACGTGAAAGCGTTCACGGCGGTGGAGATCGATTATTTTGCGAAAAAGTTCAAGAAGTCGCACGAGCAGGTGCTACGCGAGTTGCAGGAAGCCGGACTTCGGACGATGCCTGGCGGCGGCGCAGAAGTGTTTTCCGAGCGCGTCCGCAAAGAGCTGTTCAAGCAGAAGATTGGCGCGAAGACCTGGTTCGAGGTTCACAAGACCGCGCACCGCATGGGCATTCTCTCCAACGTGACGATGCTATACGGACACATCGAGACGATGGAAGAGCGCATCGAGCACATGCTGCGCGTCCGCGAGTGTCAGGACGAGACGAACGGATTTCTCGCTTTTATTCCGCTCGCGTTCCAGCCGGGCAATACAGGCATCAAGACACGCAATGATTTTACGAGCGCGATCGACGACCTGAAGACGATCGCCGTCTCGCGCCTCATGCTTGACAATGTCCCGCACATCAAAGCCTACTGGGTGATGCTCACGGCGGAAGTCGCGACGATTGCGCTGAACTTCGGCGCGGACGATATGGACGGCACGGTCGGCGAGGAGCGCATCGCGCACGATGCCGGCGCGATCAGTCCGATGGAGCTTGCAAAAGGCAAGTTGATTTCGATCATTCACGAAGCGGGCAAGCTTCCGGTCGAGCGCGATGTGTGGTACAATCCCATCGAGATTTATCCGAAGCAGGAGTGGTCGGTCGTAAGCAAAATGCCGTACCTGAACTCCGTGCCGTTTTACAATGGCTTTTCAGGATACTCCAACAATGTGAAGCTCGCTCCGCTTGCGCCGCATGCATTTGGTCAACTGGCGAAGCAGGGGAGTGTCGCCGCAGGACCGATGTCGCTAAGAGACTATATGTCGATGAGCGATGACTTCGAGCGATTGGATTATGGCGTGGCCGTCAAAGGCAAAGCGAATTCGGTGCTGCTCTTCAGCAAGTACGATTGGAAGGACTTAGCCGGAAAGCGAATCGGCATCACCTCGGAGACTTCCACCAGCGTCGAGTTACTTCGGCTTCTGTTGGAGAAGCGGCATGGCATCACTGACTATACATTCCAGAGAATTAACAGAATCTATCAGAGTGATTCGGATTTCGATGCTGTACTTCTGATTGGAGACGGCGCGCTCAGCAGCGCCTACGGTGGGGGACTTCCGGGATTCGACGGAGTGTTCGATCTTGCTGAAGAGTGGTGTGCGTGGAAGGCGATGCCGTTCGTCTTCGCCGTCTGGGCGATTCGTAAAGGGACGCCGGAGGCCGCCAGAACTGAGATCATCGATTCGCTCGAACGTTCGCTTCAGAACGCCGCCGGCAATTACGGCGAACTGGGCCGTGAGCACGGCGCGCGACTCGGCATGAGTGTCTCCGAAGTATCCGATTATCTCTCGCAATTCCGCTACCGCTTCTCGATCGATGAGCACGCAGCCATGGCGGAGTTCGAGATGGAATATGAGAGCCTGGGGAAGATGGAGATGCGTTCTACGTTGAAGGATGAATACGCAGGCCAAATTCGTGACTAAACGCAATCCGCTTGCTTCCGCCATTCGAATCGAGCAGATCACGATTGGTTGGATGGTCGTCGAAGCAGTCGCATCCATTGCGTCGGGTATTGCGGTGTGCAGCACTGCGCTTGTTGCGTTTGGGGCGGATAGTTTCATCGAACTCATCTCTGCTGCAATCTTGCTCTGGAGGTTGATCCTGGAGCGCCGGCATGGATCGGAGGAACAAGTCAATCACGCTGAGCGCATTGCTGCCTGGGTGAGTGCTTACGCTCTTCTTGCTCTGTGCGTTTACATCATCGTCGAGTCGATTTACGGCTTGGTGAATGCTCGTGCAATGGAGACTTCCGCGATCGGTATCGCTGTTTCGATCGCTGCCGTGGTTGGGATGCCTCTCTTGAGTGTGAAAAAGAAGACACTCGCCAAAGAGCTGAACAGTAGCGCACTCAGGGCCGATGCCGCCTGTTCCTTAACATGCGGATACATGGCGGGAGCGCTCTTAGCCGGTCTCGCTGCAAATGCCGTGACCGGGTGGTGGTGGGTTGATAGTGTGGTCTCTCTTGCATTTTTATTTTGGTTGATTCCGGAAGCGATAGAAGCACTGACCGCCGCAAAGCGGGGTCATATTGGTTGCGGCTGTGGAGATCGCGATCTAACCGTTTGTTCACCTACATCAATTAATCATGTTTGAAACAATTCGCAGATCGGTAAGTGATAACGCTCGCCTTAGCCGTGAGGAAGGCCTCTGGCTGCTGCAAAATGCGTCACTGCTCGATCTAGCCGAGCTGGCGGAGACCGTGCGGTACCGCAAGAACCCGAAACGTCGTGTCACCTTCGTGATCGATTCGAACCCGAACTACACGAACATCTGCAACATCGACTGCATCTTCTGCGCGTTCTATCGGCACGAGGGCGATGCCGATACCTACACGCATTCGGTCGATGACATGATCGCGCGCTTCAAAGCCGCTGCAAAGCGTGGCGTGCGGACAGTGCTGCTCCAAGGCGGCGTGAATCCTGCGATTCCATTCGAGTATTATTTGGAGATGGTCCGGCGCACTCGGCAAGAAGTGCCAGAGATACATCCGCATTGCTTCTCGACCAGCGAGATTATTGGGATGGGTGAAGTTTCGGGACTTTCGATTCCTGAAGTACTTGCGAAGCTTTGGGAAGCGGGATTGAATAGCATCCCCGGCGGCGGTGCGGAAATTCTGAGCGACCGCGTGAAGAAGAAAATCTCGAACCGCAAAGGCACGAGCGCCGATTGGCTATCGGTCATGCGGGAGGCCCACAAGCTCGGCTATAAGTCTACCGCGACAATGATGTACGGCCACCTGGAGAAAGACGAAGATATCATCGAGCACCTCGCGGTCATTCGTGATTTGCAGGATGAGTATGGCGGCTTCACCGCGTTCGTGCCGTGGAGCTTCAAGCCGGGCAATACGCCGCTCGAAAAGATTATCCCGACATACGCGACCGGCACGCGCTATCTGCAAATGATCGCGATCGCACGAATCTTCTTGGATAACTTCGATCACATTCAGGGGAGTTGGTTCTCGGAAGGGAAGAAGATCGGGCAAATCGCGCTCGCTTTCGGCGCCGATGATTTCGGCGGCGTGCTCGAAGAGGAGAACGTCCATGCCTCCGCGAATTTCGTCCACACGACCTCCGTGCGCGAGATGGTCGATCTCATCCGCTCGGCCGGCTACACGCCCGCCGAGCGAACAACGCTTTACGACATCATCGCGGAGTATGGGCAAGGCGAGTACCCTGCAGCCGCGCTGAACACCGCGCGTCTGGACGTGCAGATGGGTGCCAGCGGAATACTGACATCGCTGCCGGTGCTGCAGGATTGACGATTTTGGCGCGTTTTCGCCACACCGCTTGACTTTGCGCGCCAAATTAGCGATATTAGCAGGCTAAGGAATATGACTATGAAGATTCTCGCAGTTTCCTGCATCCTGTTCTGCGCGTCCATTGCATCACTTGCGGCGCCGGCGAAGCGGCCGAGCTACGAGCGCACCGTGCACCTGAAATCCTTCAAGGGCCGAGTCGCGCTGACCGAACTGGGCGATGGCCGCATCGAAGTGCGCATCAAAACATGGCGTACCTCACGCGACACTGTGCGCGGTGAGACGATTTTCCCCGTGCTTGCCAATGGCACGAAGGAAAGCTTCTATTGCGGACACTTCGGCGCCTCGCGATTGCCGATGCTGATTTTCACCGTGCGCGATCCCGATCGCATCGATGAAGCACGGTGCCTGACGTATCAGATTGCGCCGAACGGCGCGCTCATCGGTCAGCAAGTGATACTCGATGAGGCGACGAAACACTCGCACACCGATGAAGTCGCCAGCGGGCGCTATCAGTTAGCGGCGATCAATCCGGAGATCGGCGCGATCTACTCCATCGCGTATCAGGACGCGCATTTCGAGGGATACTTCGTCTCCTACGAGAAGCTGCGCGTTCGGCAGTGGGACCCGGCGATCAACGCGTTTATCGAGGCCGATCAGGGTTTCCTGCGCGATACGAAAGGACGACTCGTGCAAGCCACCCGCTACGGCGAGTGGAGCGATCGCTACCGCGCCGAAGTGTTTACCACGAACGTTCAATCGCTGCCGCATTACGTGCAGCACACGACGAGCGCGACGAAGATCGTACCAGTTTCCGCAATGCAGCAGAAGTAACCTCCCAAAGAACAATGATTAAACAATTCAAGGAATTTCTCACACAGAGCAACGCACTGGCACTGGCAATTGGTGTTATCATTGGCGCGGCAACGGGCAAGCTCGTGACCGGCGTCGTCTCCGATTTGCTGATGCCCATCATCACCCTCATCCTACCGGCGGGCGACTGGCGCGAAGCGCAACTCGTACTCAAACACGCGACCGATGCGGCGGGCAAAGAGACGATCACTGCGATCAAGTATGGCGATCTCGCTGGCACCGCGCTCGATTTCGTTATCATTTCCTACATCGTCTTTCTAATCACGAAGGCGCTCCTGCCGAAGAAGAATGAACCGGCCATGAAGGATTGTCCTGAATGTTTAGAGAAGATTCCGGCGGCGGCGAAGAAGTGCAAGTTCTGCACCTCGCCGGTGTGAGGTCGTGGCGCGTGGGCAACCGATTGTGACTGTACTGTATTTACAGAACAGCGGCCCATCGCCGCTGTGGATGATTGTGTAACCTTAAATTGTAAACGACCATGAAGTATACCCCTCGTTCATTTATTCTGGCAACGATTGGCGCGCTGGCATTTTTGGGTGCGGCGTGTAAGCGGACGCCGACCCAGCCCCCCGCGCCTGACCCTGGTATGACCTGCGTCGGACATGCACACAATGGTAACGATGGCGGGATTACGTCCGACTATCCGGCTACGGCATTATGGTTCGAAGCCAATAACCCGTCACGGGCCGAACTGCGAGTTACGATGAATGATGGCAATGGTTCAACGGACACACTCCATCTCTTGCAAGGCACGAAGGGCTGGACTTTCAACACCAGCGACTCCCGCTACAATACGCATGAGTGGATTTCCGTCATGACGGAAACCGCCGACTCGCTCATCGTTGGATATTCGAATGGAGCGGTCTGGAGAGATTATTATCTGAAGAAGATCGGCGTGGTGATGATTGATTGAGGGGCGTGCCGCGAAGTTGTGAAGCGATCAAATCCGCGAAGCGGCGCAACCCAGCCCCGGTTGGGGCGGCCCCGTCAGGGGCGAGATATTTGTAGCCCCCGGCGTGAGCCGGGGGTTTGCGTTTTGATTTTGGGATTCGAGCGCCGTAGGTGCGACACATTGCGCGCCCAAGAATATGTCGCTCCGCTGGAGCTTGGTGCACATTTGCAATTTGTTACCCCCGGCTCACGCCGGGGGCTACGAATATTGCGCTCCTTGTATACTGCTCACATTCTGTAGCAGCCTTTGTTACGGTATATAAACCGCAACAGACGGAGTGTAGCAGAAGCGTGGTGAACTTCACCGTTCCTTAGCGGCGATACTGTTAGATGCATTATCGACCCTGTTCCGGAG